>CAZWJB010000013.1:0-14045 GCA_964634485.1 uncultured Thiohalobacter sp.
GCACGTGATTTGCCTGCCATAATGCCAGCGGGCTTTTGCGGGTAGCGATACGGAGCCTGGATTCAGTCATGCGGGCAGTCATACCTGGAGAATTAATCGGGGAGCATAGCGAGTGAAGTACAACAGGCGCAAGTGGGCTGCAGTCAGCCTGGCAACAACCATGGTAGCGACCCCCACCGCATCATTCGCTGCAGGCATTCCTTTGGCCCGCGATCTGACGCAGGCCGGACGCCAGGCAGAACAGGCCTGCGTTCCGCTGTTACTGGAAATCGCCGCCGACGACTGTCACTACTGCACCCTGCTTGAAGAGGAGGTTCTCAATCCAACACTACTTGACAGGGATTATGAACAGCGGGTGTTGATGCGCAAACTGGTAGTGGACCGCGACTCCAGGCTGATTGACTTTGCCGGCAAACCGGTTTACGTATCGGATCTCGCCGACCGGTACAGGGCCTTCGTGACACCTACGCTGCTGTTTGTCGACAGCAGCGGCAGGGAACTGGCGGAGCGCATGGTAGGCGTGACCACGCTGGAATTCTATGGCGGCTACCTGGATCAGGCACTGGATGCAGCGCAGGACAAATTACGGAAACAGACAGGGTGCCGGTTCAAAAACTAGACCACGCCCGTCTTGATGCGCTTGCGCACGTCCGGCAGCATGCGGCGACTGACTTCAAGCCGTTCGTCGACACCGTCCAGCACTACGCAGCAATGGCCTTCGGCATCCTTCTCCAGCCCGCAAATCGCTGCAACCGCGACCAGTGCATTGCGATGGATGCGCAGGAAACAGCCCGCAAACTCCTCCTCCAGTGATTTAAGCGACTCTTCGATCAAAATCTGCAGATTCCGGGAACGCACCGTAACGTACTTGTTGTCGGCCTGCAGGTAAAGCACTTCTGTGAGTGGAATCAACTCCAGATTGCCACGGCTACGGGCACACAGATGTGTCCGGCTACCACCAACCTTTGCCTGTTGCAGTTCCTGCAACTGCGCCTGACTGAGGCGCCTGGCCTTCTCCAGTGCCTGTTGCAGGCGCTCGGGATGTATGGGTTTCAGAAGATAATCGACCGCCTGTGTTTCAAAAGCTTCCAGCGCATGATCGCCGTAGGCAGTGGTAAATACTACAGCTGGAGGATTCTCCAGCTGTGCGAGATGCCGTGCGGTCTCCATACCGTCCATACCGGGCATGCGTATATCCAGCAACACCAGGTCGGGTTGCAACTGCTGCACCTCTTGCAAGGTTTGTTCACCATTGCCGGCTTCACCGCACACGTCACATTCTTCCAACGCATCGAGCAGGCGTACCAGCCGTTGCCGCGCCAGTAGCTCATCGTCGACGACCAGACATTTCATTGCATTTTCTCCCGCGGAAAATACAGGGTGGTCTCGAACAAATCACCCGCTTCCCTGAGCGCCACACCTGCCTGGGCGCCAAATGCCAGCTGCAGACGCAGACGTATATTTTCCAGTGCAATCCGGTTGCCCCGGGGGCGTTCGCCAACGGTGTCCGGCACACGTGGATTTCGAACTGTTATGGAGATCCTGCGGCCCTCGGCTGTACCGCTGATACTGATCCGGCCACCCTGCGGCAAGGGCTCTACACCATGATAAACGGCATTCTCAAGTAATGGCTGAAGGATCAGGGATGGCACCAGTCGCTTGCGCGGCAGACGCTCAATATCCCATTCCACCTGCAAACGATCGCCCAGCCGCAAGGCTTCCATGCGCAGGTAACCCTGCGCAACCTCCAGCTCATCCTCCAGCGTGACGCGTTCGGAGGCATCGTGCAGCGAGATGCGGAACAGGTCCGACAAATCCTGCACCGCCTGCTCGGCCTTGACCGGATCACTGCGCGTCAGCGATGCAATACTGTTCATGCTGTTGAACAGGAAATGTGGGCGAATACGCGCCTGCAAAGCCTGTACGCGTGCCTGCGCCTCGGCCTGAATTTTCTGACGCCACTGGTGCTGGACATACAGATAACGCAACACCAGCGCGCTCACAATGGCACTGATGCCCAGGTTGCGAAACAGGAACCCGGCGTGCTCGACACCGCCCGGTTGTGCCAGCATCCCGCCCAGCAGATACGCCAACTCGGTAATCACGGCCGTGGTCAGCAACAACAACAGGTAACTGCTCAGAGCAGCCGCGGCGTTGCTGATGCGGGACAGCATGGGGCGTGCCAGGCAGAGCACGGTGGCACTGCTGAGGGCGATCCACTGTACAAATAGTGAAGTCAGGCCCAGCTCGCTCCAGGGGTCATCATGGCTGTTGGTCAGCACCAGAACGAAAGCCAGAAGTTCGGCAATCACCACCACTGCGAATACCATGCGGATATCACAGAAACCGGGCAGGAACAGGGTTTCCTGCTGATCCTGCCTGCGGATAGTGGAATACTCCCGGTTCATGCTGGCGGCTTGACCCCCGGCGGCTGGACTTTCAATACTCATTTATTGAATATCGGCCGAGTGTTACAGGACTTTCAGGTATACTCGGGCGCTGTTGAACCTGACCAGATCCGTTATGACAGATAACTCCACCAGCGACAAACCCTGGGGCGGCCGATTTACCGAATCGACCGATGCCTTTGTTGAAGCTTTTACCGCTTCCGTGGATTTCGACCAACGCCTGTACCGCTATGACATCCAGGGTTCGCGTGCGCACGCCCGCATGCTGGAAAAGGTTGCAGTGATCAGCACGAGCGACTGCGACGCCATCATCGGGGGTCTGGACCAGATCGAGAAAGACATCGAACAAGGCAACTTTGAATGGTCGGTCAGACTGGAAGATGTGCACATGAACATCGAGGCACGACTGACAGCCCTGATCGGAGAAGCGGGCAAGAAACTGCACACCGGCCGCTCGCGCAACGACCAGGTCGCAACCGACATGCGCCTTTATTTGCGCGATCAGATCAATGCAAGCTGCAAGGAACTGCTGCGCCTGCAAACAGGGCTGCTGGATCTCGCAGAGCGCGAAGCCGACACACTGTTGCCAGGTTTCACCCACCTGCAGGTGGCCATGCCGGTAAGCTTCGGTCACCACATGCTGGCCTGGTTCGAAAATCTGCAGCGCGATCGTGAACGTTTCATGGACTGCCTCAAACGCGTCAATGTTATGCCACTGGGCGCTGCCGCACTTGCCGGGACCAGTTTCCCGATTGACCGGCACTACACAGCCGAACTGCTGGGTTTTGATACGCCTGCCGAAAATTCCCTGGATGCCGTCAGCGACCGGGACTTTGTCATCGAGTTCTGCAGTTGTGCCGCACTGCTGCTCACCCACCTGTCGCGCTTTTCCGAAGAACTGATTCTGTGGGCGTCGGCTCAGTTTGATTTTGTAGAACTGCCGGACCGTTTCTGTACCGGATCCAGCATCATGCCGCAGAAGAAAAACCCGGACGTACCGGAACTGGTGCGTGGCAAGTCAGGTCGCGTAACCGGCCACCTGGTAGGAATGTTGATGCTGATGAAAGGTCAGCCACTGGCTTACAATAAGGATAACCAGGAAGACAAGGAGCCACTGTTCGACACCGTGGATACGGTGCTGGGTTGCCTGCGTGCCTTTGCCGATATGGTGCCGGCGTTACAGGTCAAGGCAGACAACATGCGTCAGGCCGCAACCAGTGGTTACTCGACGGCAACAGATCTGGCCGATTACCTGGTACGCAAGGGAATGGCT
Organism: uncultured Thiohalobacter sp.; assembly: GCA_964634485.1. Classification (GTDB taxonomy): domain Bacteria; phylum Pseudomonadota; class Gammaproteobacteria; order DSM-19610; family DSM-19610; genus Thiogranum. The sequence goes on from CAZWJB010000013.1 coordinate 3,682, forward strand.
TTTCGTGATGCCCACGAAGTGGTCGGCAAGGCAGTGCGACTGGGTATCGAAAGCCGGCGCAATCTGCCGGAGATGAGCCTGTCGGAGTTTCAGGCATTGTCGAAAGTCATCGAGCACGATGTCTACGATGTACTCACCCTGGAAGGCTCTGTCTCAGCGCGAAAGCATTTTGGCGGCACTGCACCGATCCAGGTTAAAGCGGCTATCCTGCGGGCCAGGAAAAGGCTCGCATAAGGGTTACTCAACGGGCCACACTAGGCAACCGAAGCGCCGGCACTCTCATCGGCTTCATAGTTAACCTGCTCCAGATTGCTTTGCGGTTTGCCCAGATAATAACCCTGCACATAATCGACTCCCAGGCCGCGCACACGCTCGAATACCTGCGCATTCTCGACAAACTCGGCAACGGTGCGCATACCCATGCCACGTGCCACATCAACCAGCGCCTTTACAAACAACTGGTCGGCACTGCTGTTGTGAATATCGCGAATAAAGCTGCCGTCGATCTTCAGAATGTCAGCGCGTAAATGCTTGAGGTAAGAGAATGACGAGAATCCAACACCGAAATCATCCAGCGAAACCAGGCAACCGAGCTGACGTATCTTCTGAAAAAATTCCATGGCGGTATTGATCTGTTCACAGGCCGCGGTCTCGGTGATTTCGAACGTAAGCCTGCCCGGGTCAACACCCCCCTCACGAATCTCCTGCTCGATCAGATCATACATATCCTGTCTGCCCACCGACAGGCCGGACAGGTTGATCGAAAACCCGACATTCACCATATCCGCCGGCAAATCCGCAAGATGCCGGATAGCCTTGGTAACCACCTGGCGATCAACACGCTGAATCAGGCCAAACTGCTCTGCAGCGGGAATGAATTTCCCCGGTGCAATCAGGGCACCATTGTCCTCGAGCATGCGTACCAGAACCTCGTAGTGGTGTACCTGGCCACTGGACACTGAGACAATGGGCTGGAATACCAGCTGCAGGCTGTCTCTCTCCAGGGCTTCCAGGAGACGATCTTTCCACACCAGCTGGTTATCCATGCGCTCACGCATCATGTCGGTCTCATTATACCTGTGAACACGGTTACGACCACCGGCCTTGGCTACACTCATGGCAGCATCTGCCTTGGCCATCAATTCAACAGGCACCTTGCCCTGATGCGGGAAAGTGACCATACCTATGCTGGCCGAGATGTTCAGTGTCCGGCCACCGTAACGAGGTTTCAGCGCATTTATGCGCTCCAGCAACTGAGCCGCCTTTTCAAACCCCTGATCCTCACTCATTGCCGAATAGGCGACCGCAAACTCATCACCACTGATTCGAGCCAGAAAATCCTGGTCGCGCGATGCGCGCTTGAGCAATCCGGCTACCTGCACAATGATCTGGTCGCCCGCTGCATGGCCGGCCGTATCGTTCACCAGTTTCAGATGATCCATATCAATCAGCAACAGGACACCGTACTGGCCGTGACGTTCCACGCGGCGTATTTCGTGATTCAGATCCTTCAGGAAACGGCGCCGATTGGAGAGCCCGGTAAGGTGGTCCTGGTTGGCCAGGATCACCATGCGTTTTTCGTCTTGCTTGAGCTTGGTGATATCACTTGCGGTACCACGATAACCCATGAAGCTTTTATCGCTGTGCACTGGTACGCCGTTTAAACGCAGACAATGCCGATCTGCATTCGGCGCATGCACCCAGATCTCGATATTTTTGAACTTGCCCTGATTCTTGCCAGATGGGCGCAATGCTGACATCAAATCACCAAGACTGCTGCCGGGGAAAACCTCTGCCGGGGTACGCCCCAGCAAGTTCTCCGCTGACATATCCAGGGTTTCGGAAACACTGCTGGAGACAAAGGTGAAGTGTCCTGCACGATCAGTCTCCCACAACCAGTCTGACGAACTGCCTGCAAAATCCCGAAACCGTTGACGACTGCGCTTCAAATCGCCCTGGGAGGAATTGAGCGCCCCGAGCATGACGTTAAGCGACATGCCCAACTGGCCAAGTTCATCATTGCGTTTTACCGACACCTTGTGGCTCATATCGCCATTGGCTATCGCGTGGGTAGCACGTGCCAGCAACTGAATAGGCCTGGTCAGCATGAGCCTGCTGATGCTGATGCCAAACAGCGCCGCCAGCAACAGAATGAGAACCGAAAAATACAGCGCATTTTCACCCAGTGTAATGTAGGGTGTCCAGTAGTCGGAATGTTTGGCCGCCAGCAAAACCTTTACGGATTGTTCACTGTTACCAACCCGCCTCAGTGCCGAAGTCAGGTGGAAGGTGAAACGCTCGTTATTAACGTCGAATACACCGCTGTTCCCGGGTCCGCTAAAACTGTTTATCTGGCCCAGCCTGGACTGCAACCCCTTGATGCTGCTCACCAGTAACTGGTTGCCGTTGAAAATAGCTATATCGGCATCCACCAGCTGACGTAAATTCTGCAGATCTGCCTGACCAAAGCGCTTACCGACCAGCAGGGCACCAATCCGGCCACCCAGAGGACTTTCAATCGGAACCGCAACCAGCTGCAGCCAGCTGTCATACAACAGTGCATTACCGAAGCTGACCGGATCACCCTGGGTCAACCCGCGAATCAGACCGACCAGGACCGGAGAGCTCAATACCTGCGGTGAAGTGTAGTGAGGTTTGTTACCTGCACCGGCCACTCCACCGAGCCCGGTATCCAGGTAGATGGCCATGAAATCCGAACCCGGACGTGGGTACAGATCGGTGAGCATGCCGCGAACCGTAGCAATGTCCCCGGTCAGGGATGCAGCTATAAGACTGGGTTCGTCACGCACACTGCGAGCGACTGTGAGCAAGTTATGGAAGCGGTTCTCCTGTGCCCGTACAAACACTGTCTGTGCGCGCCTCAGGTCCTCCTTGATGCTGTCCTCAACATGGTCCCGAACCAGCAGAAAAAACGCGCCAGCGACACTGAACAACACCAGCAGAACCAGTGAAATAATGAACAGTGTATTTTTCTGTTCAATATTCATACATAGCCCTTACTGCTCCCTCTGCCGGTAGAGTTCCGCAATACCAGGCTGTGGCCTGAGTTTGCCGGCGCCATTGCCACCACCGCGGGAAGCTATGGTCAGTTTAAGGGGTACCGGAGAAGTCATGGCAGTAACCGGTATCCAGCGGATCTCACCGGCCGCCGAAGCCAGGCGCAATTTCCACTCACCCGGCGCAAGCCCTGCAAATCGGAACTGGTGCCCGGGCTGCACCATTTGCAGATAGGGCGTATCAACCACTTCAATGCGCGCATAGCTTTTGCTGTGAATACGACAGAAAAAATGAGTGGTTCCGGGCTGCTTCAGCACCAGTGACTGACGCGAAGACTTGTCTGACTCTTTCCCCAGTTGCAAAGACACCGGTCCGCCGGGTGACAGGGAAAACAGTTCGTGAAACACGTCATCGCGATTGATAAATTCAATACGATCACCTTTTTGCACTGTCATGAAAGCGGGGCGCATGCGATTTTCAATAATTTCCACCCTCGCTACACGGGGACTCCTGTGCACCAGCCGCTGTCCTTTGGCGGGAAGCAGGGCAACGGAAACCGGATAGGTCTGCATACTGCTGTCAGGATCAAACATGCCCTGATACTCGACCACAACCATACCCCTGATCTCGGCACATTCGACGGTCTGAAGACAGGCACAAAACCCCGTCAGGGTAATTAGAATTTGAATAGTCAGTTTGTGCATCACACAACCGGCCAGCGGCCTTTGCTTGTACTCAGTATTCCGGTCTTAGGCTTATCGGCACCCAGTGTGATTTAATTAGCAGGGTGAGTGCTAAACAACAGTCCGACAGCCTGGAACAACTGCGCCGGCAACTGGCGGCATTTGCCGATGCGCGTGACTGGCAGCAATTTCACTCGCCAAAAAACCTGTGTATGGCTCTTATCGCGGAGGCAGCTGAATTAGTAGAGCATTTTCAATGGCTTACTGAAGAACAGAGCTGGCGGCTCGAGCCCGGTAAAAAAACAGCCGTGAGCCTGGAACTGGCTGATATCCTGATTTATCTGGTGCGGACAGCGGATCAACTGGATATTGACCTGATCGCCTCCGCACTGGACAAGATCAAAATCAACGAACAACGCTATCCTGTTGAAAAAGTCCGCGGCAAAGCCCGGCGCGCCGAGGAATACGACTAGCAGGCTGTGGAAAACCCTCCGCTGGTGGCCCATTCCGGCCATTGTGAACAGGAACACACCCCTTATAAAGATCCGGTCACAGATTCCGATATACAGACAGGTAGCTGCCGCGCAGTAAATGCCTGTTCTGGAGTATCGACCCGATGACGGAAAATCTTTCCCAAAAACACGCCCTGGCGATTGTCAATAACTGCCCGTTTCCGGTACTGGTTATGGACAAGCGGGGCTGTCTCTGCAGCTACAACCAGGCTTTCGAGCAACTGGTAGGGCGGCCCCAGGCGAGCGATCTGCAGGGTCGTGAGTTAGCGAGACTGTCTAACCACCCGCTACAGATGCTGCTGAGCAGGGAGAAATTCGTTTGCTGGACTGACCGTAACAATACCAGACACCATTTCGAGATCCTCTGCATCGATCTGCCTGGCGAGGACTGTGCACATGCCAGCCTGTTTATCGACATCAGCAAACAGGTCGAACTGGAGCAGGCACGCGCGACGTTGAGCGAGGAGCTCAAACAACACGTCCTGACCGATGCCGTTACCGGTCTGCTGAACCGGCGAGGGATCATGCTGGCGCTGGAGCCCCAGGTTGCCCGCTCGAGACGCTATAACAGCGCGATGTCTGTCCTCATGATGGAGGTTCACTGCGAGGGGGATAAAGAGCGCCTGCTGTTACATGTCGCACGGCTTCTGAAAGACCAGCTGCGCTGGGCAGACCTGATAGGCTGTAACGAGCACCATGAGTTAATACTGGTACTGCCTGAAACAACGGCGGAATCGGCCATGCGGCTGGCAGACAAGATCGAGCGTCGGCTTGCGGAAGCGGGCGACGGGTTTGGTGCCCGCAACCTGTCAACCTGTTATGGAGTTACAGGCTGGCGTAAAAAAGATAATGCCGGCACGCTGCTCAAACGTGCCGGTATGGCATTATCAGAGGCTCGCTCCCTGCAAAACGAACACTCCATCGCTTTGTAGCAACAGGCATCTGTGTGGCCACATCTCGTAAACAGGCTCCGGATTCTCAACGCGCACTGCCAACCAGGGAAGCAGAACAACGTGTTGTGAAAGCGGATTTCAGTCGCGGCGCAAAAAACACAATTGAAATCGACGCGCTCGAGTTACGCGCCGTCAAGCGCCGCTTCCTGGCACTGAACAAGGATCGCCTGTGTCGTGTGCAGGAATCCCTGCAGGCACGTCAGCGTATTTTTATCCAGCTGCTGCCGCTGCTGTTTCACATCAATCATCCGATGCTGCCGGGTTACCTGTCCAACAAAACGCCGTGCGGGATTTCCGACTATACGCCGGCAAAGCGCTGCATCCAGTCAGCACGAAAACTGGCAAAGAGCTTCAGTTACCGGCGCCGCGCCCAGCGCCGTTATTCGATTCACGGGCTATACATGATGGGTAGTACCGGTACAATTGCCTACTCGAAATCCAGCGACTTCGATATCTGGATTTGTCATCGTCCCGGGTTGTCTGAAACGGATATCACCACCTTGCAGGAAAAAGCCGATGGCATTCAGAGCTGGGCGGAATCGCTCGGGCTGGAAGTTCATTTCTTCCTCATGGATGACATTTCATTCCGCCGGCAGGAACATCAGCAGTTAAGCAATGAGAATGTCGGCAGTTCCCAGCACCACCTGTTACTGGATGAGTTCTACCGTACAGGACTTCTGGTTGCAGGACGTTACCCGGTCTGGTGGCTGGTCCCTGCAGAACATGAACAGGATTACGATACCTATGTTGACAAGCTCATTGCCAATCGATTCATCAAAGCCAGTGACATTGTGGATTTCGGAGGCCTGTCATACCTGCCCATCGAGGAATTTTTCGGCGCCACGCTCTGGCAACTCTATAAAGCGGTCGACTCACCGTATAAATCCATCCTCAAAATTCTTTTAATGGAAGCCTACGCCAACCAGTATCCGGATATCGAGATGCTGGCTATACGCTTTAAAAAATCGGTCCACAATGCTGAAGCACGGCTGGACCAGCTCGATCCCTACGTCATGATGTGCAACACGGTTGAGGAATATCTGTTTTCGCGCAGGGAACTCGAGCGACTGGATCTGGCCAGGCGTTGCTTTTATTTCAAGGTCAACGAACCTATGAGCAAACCCGACAAGGGTCATGAACAGTCATGGCGCCGGGAGGCCATTCGTGAACTCGTCGAGACCTGGGGCTGGGGTAAAGCCAAACTGGCGTCACTGGACCAACGCAGGCAGTGGAAGATCAAACGCGTACTGGAAGAGCGCCACATACTGGTGAAAGAGCTGACTCACAGCTATCGTGCCCTGTCACATTTCGGGCGCGAGCAAAACAGTAACCTGGCCATCAAATCGGACGACCTCAATCTGCTGGGACGTAAACTCTACGTCGCCTTCGAACGTAAGGCCGGTAAAGTCGAGATGATCAACCCGGGCGTTTCCAGTGACCTTTCCGAGGAGCGTCTGTCGCTGCACCGCATTGACGAGAACCAGCGCGGCTGGGCCATCTACAGAGGTAATGTTCTGTTCCGAAATGCAGTCGAACATACGCCGTTAAAGCGCGCCGCCAGTCTGCTGGAGCTGCTGGCCTGGTGCCATTTTAACGGACTGATCAATCGCTATCCGTCGACCATCAGCATTCAACCACCGGATTGCAGCCTCGGCCAATGGGAACTGCGCTGTGTTCTGGACTGCCTGCAGCAACTGTTCCCCAATGGGAAAACACCGGAAAGCAGCATGCAATCGCTGGCTGACCAGGCAACCATCCAGCAGGCAGGACTGTTTATCAATCTGGCACACGACCCAATGTCGAAACTCACTCGCAACGGCATGCACCTGGTCAGCGAACGCATTGACCCATTGAGTTACGGCGGCCTGTGGGAAAATCTTGCAACAGAATTCGAGATGATAACCGTAACCTCGTGGGGAGAGGTTTTGACTTTCCGCCACTCGGGTCCCGCTGCATTACTCAACTGCCTGTGTGATTATTTTTCCTGGTTACCGGTTACCTGCGGCAAGGTACCGCCGCCGGTTTCCTGTTTCAGTTTTTCTTCTTCACGTGGCCCCATTATCGCGCGCCGGCTGGAAGAACTTTTTAACGAATTCAGTGAATTTTTCTACCGAAACTACTGGCGAAAACATGCCCGCTACGCATTGCGCATTGGGCAAAACTACTATGTGCTGCAGTGTGAACATGACGTACCTCGCTATCACGAACTGGATTCGCACACCACGCTACTGAATTATCTCGGCCAGCCACAAGCTGCTTTCAGCCCTATACGGATGGACAGTCAGATGCTGGATGACTCCCCGCTGGGGCTGATACTGGAAGAGAATCGCGAAGGCGTACTGCAGATGTTCTACCAGGTGCGTGGCGGCCGGGCCCAGGTCTACATCCTGGATGAGCGTGGTTCATTATTTCATCAATGCGTTGCGTTTCATGACCGGCAGACACTGCTGGGTCAGTTCCAGAATTTCCTGGACAGCATGCGCTATCGTTTGCGCAACATGCACGTACCCAACAGTCTGCAGGAGGATGAAAGTTTTCTGTACTACCAGATAAAGCGTGACAACCAGGACCAGTATGTACTCTACCCTGTCAAGGCAATGCCCTATTCAGGTCCGCACCGCTATATGGACGTACAGATAATTGGCGATCTTGAGGACGAACAGCACGGCTCTTTCAGCATATTTTGCGGAAACCGCGAGTTCTCCGCACTGGAATTTGGCAAAAAGCTCTTTGGCGAAGTGGCAGAACACATAACACGCAAGCGGCGCAGCGGTAGTAACTACCCGATATATATCACTGACATTGACATAAATCCGACCATGCTGATTAACGAAAACCCCGAGGGCGTACAGTCAGTACATTTTCTGAACTACAAAAAACGAATTGAAAGTCTGCTGAATGAGGCACTGCAGAACAACAGGGGGGAATAGCTTCTACTCGGCAACACGCACCCGTTCCAGAATTTCCCTGATAGCAGATTCCCATCGGTCGAATTGCAACTGCAGATCCGGGCTGGAATAGAACGACCGCAAATGCTTGAAGCTTGAGGCCAGCAACAGCGTTTCATCATTCTCTGCAAATATTGAAATCTTCAACGGCAGGTAGGCAATCAGCTCCGGATACCGGTCACTGACTGCGCGCAACTCATTCAGGTCGCCAAAGAACACCACGCGGTACTTGTCCGTCTTGTAGCCTGACTTTGTCAGGCCAATATCGACACGCTGCACCCGGGAGACCTTGAAACCACTTTCACCAATCGATTGCTGCAAAACCGACATGGCTTCCGGGAAAGGCAGTTGTGAACGGACCATAAACAGGTCCTGGGCAACCAGGGCCGGCGACACTGACATCATCAATATCAGGAGGAATTTCTTCACAGCGTGGCGTCCTCCATGATTTCCGCATAGAGATCGTGCATCTGTTCACAGTAACTGTCCAGCTCGCTGTTGTTGAACAGGCGGCTTAGATTTTTCGGGTTAATGCTCATCAACTGCACGCCATGCTCTGTTTCTACCAGTGTGATTCGACAGGGCAGAAACAGTCCTATCCTGGGGTCGATGGCAAGTGCATCGTTCAGAAAAGCAAAATTGCAGAAATAGAGAATAATTCTGCGCTTGTCCTCTTTTCCTTCAGCCACCAGTCCCTCGTCCAGGTACTGTTCACGAATAATACGGAAATTGCGGCCTATCACTGCCTGTTTGAGATTTGCCAGTGTCTGTTCCAGGCTGTAGTCGGACTCAAACATGATAACCGGTTCCAGATCGGTACTATCCTCCGGCAGGACATCCATGTTCAGGGTGCGCAGGTAGGCAACAAGGTCGTCGGCATCCCTGTCATTCAGACCAAGCGCCTTTATCGAAGGCATAGGCGTTCCCTCGCGCCCTCGCAACAGCGAGGCCTTGAGCATGGCATCGCTGACAGATTTCTGGAACCCCGGATTATCCAGCGCCGGCGCTGCCACAGGCGTATCCCGGGGACGAGAAAAGGTTACACCGGTACCGATACCCCCATGGCCTTTATCACCATGACAGCCTGCACAATACCTGACGTACAACGCCTTGCCATGCTCGGAATCTCCGCTCAGCGGATCACTGGTATAAACGGGAAAGGCCTGCCAGGACCAGCCGCGGATATACTCGATAACAGCATCAACTTCGGCATCACTAAAATTTGGGAACGCCGGCATGACACGTCCGGGACGACCAACGCGCAATGTGTTGCGTAGATAATCGTCACTGGCGACGGCTAGAAAATCCGGCAGGTTAAGCGGTATACCGACACCGCCGTCACCATCGACACCATGACAAACAGCACAATTCTGCCGATAGAGAATGGCACCTTTACTGCTCCCGGCCACGGATACCCCGGACACCATCAGGGTTGTTAAAACCATTAATACTGCACGTAAATTCATAGCACTCTATTTTGCATGACAGCGTGTTCAGGCGTCCTTGATGTGTATCAACCAAGTTGCCCTGCGATCCAGCACCTCAAACTCTCCATCTGAGGAGGACACAGACTATGTTCCATGTTGTAGGTATTGAAATCCACATGATAGCCCTGCTTCTCCAGCATCGCGCGGGAACGCTCTGCCGCAACAAATGGTACCACCGGGTCCCGTTCACCGTGATCCATGCGGATTGTCAGAAGCGAGGGGTCAGCGCGTTTTTCCCTGGCCAGAAGATCTGCCAGTGGCAGATAGGCCGACAATACCAGTACGCCGGCCAGCGGCTCCGCAAAGCGAAGCGCGGTATGCAGGGCAACTGCACCACCTTGTGAGAAACCGGCCAGCAGGATTCTGTCACTGGTCAGACCCCGTTCACGTTCTCGCTGAATCAGCGACAACAGGTGCTGCCGTGCCTGCTCGATACCCTGGCTGTCTTCACCCTGGCCCTGACTAAAAGCAAGACCAGAAATATCATACCAGGCACGCATAACCATGCCGTTGTTGAGCGTAACAGGACGCTGCGGTGCGTGTGGCAGTACAAACCGGGCCCCCAACTCGTCCGCCAGACCCCATTGGTGTACTAGCGGTACAAAATCGTTACCATCAGCGCCCAGGCCGTGCAGCCAGATCACCGCACAGTTTGCCGCTTGTCTGGGCTCGATTTCCAGCATCTCCAGCATCTTTAAACCCTTTGTCCATTTGTATATGAGTACCGGGTCTACCCGGTACTCCTCAACAATCGCATGTATGT
>CAZWJB010000013.1:14145-15610 GCA_964634485.1 uncultured Thiohalobacter sp.
GCAGCAATAGACAGGATTTGGGCTTTTGGCTCCGGATTCGTATACTCGCAGCAAACACACGATCAGGAAAAGACCATGAAACCCTGTTGGGCACAATACCTGCTTTGGCTGACACTCACTCTGGCGGGCGTCAGCGCCATACTGTCCGGCTGCGGCCAGGATGGCGCGTTGTATCTTCCGGATGACACCGAGTCCCAGGAAGAAAAAGACAAACAATAATGGACTATTTCGACTATCACAACGGCCGCCTGCTGGCTGAGCAGGTCGATGTGCAGCAGCTCGCCGCGACGCATGGCACGCCACTCTATGTGTATTCCCGCGCCACGCTGGAGCGCCACTGGATGGCGTTCGACCAGGCACTGGGTGACCACCCGCACCTGGTCTGTTATGCCGTCAAGGCCAATTCCAATCTGGCGGTCCTTGCTTTACTGGCAAGACTGGGCTCGGGCTTTGACATCGTTTCCGGCGGCGAACTTGCACGGGTGCTACGTGCCGGCGGTGACCCCGCGAAGGTGGTCTTTTCCGGCGTCGGTAAAACCGTGGCGGAAATGGAACAGGCGCTGGAAGCGGGCATCCGCTGCTTTAATGTCGAATCCGGCGATGAACTGACACGTCTTGATGAAGTCGCCCGTGCCCATGGGGCAGTGGCGCCGGTATCGTTACGCGTAAACCCGGACGTGGACGCGAATACCCACCCGTATATTTCGACCGGCCTGAAGGAGAACAAGTTCGGCATCAGCGTAGAAACTGCAGTGGACGCCTATCGGCAAGCCGTCGATGCACACAGTCTCAGGGTGGAGGGCATGGATTGTCACATCGGTTCACAACTCACCGACATCGCCCCCTTTGTCGATGCGCTGGAGCGGATGCTCGAACTTGTCAACCGCCTTGAAGCACAGGGTATCGGGATCCATCACCTTGACCTTGGTGGCGGACTCGGTGTGCAGTACAGCGATCAACGCGCCCCGTCACCACAGGAGTACGTACATCCCCTGGTGACGCGCCTGGCAGGCACTGGCAAGGAAATACTGATCGAACCCGGACGTGCCATTGCAGCCAATGCCGGCATTCTGGTCACTGAAGTACAGTATCTCAAGCAGAGCGCAGACAAGAACTTCGCCATCGTTGACGCGGCCATGAACGACCTGATCCGGCCCGCGCTGTACAGCGCCTGGCTGGATATTATTCCTGTCGTCCCGCGTAGCGACGACACGGTCAACTGGGAGGTTGTGGGCCCGGTCTGCGAAACCGGTGACTTTCTCGGCAAGGACAGGGCGTTGGCGCTGCGACAGGGCGACCTGCTGGCGGTGCGCTCGGCCGGCGCTTACGGTTTTACCATGAGCTCCAATTACAACAGCCGGCCCCGGGCTGCCGAAATTCTGGTGGACGGCGCCGATGCACACACCGTCCGCAGCCGTGAAACCATTGACAGCCTGTTCGAAACCGAGTCGATCCCGGCCTTTTA
>CAZWJB010000014.1:0-15328 GCA_964634485.1 uncultured Thiohalobacter sp.
AACCCGGCATAGTCGGAGCTAAACGTAGGTTGGGCTGAGCGCAGCGAAGCCCAACATCGTGCGGCGACTTGTTGGGCTTCGCTGCGCTCAGCCCAACCTACTTGGTTTTTTTAACAAATTATCCAAGATTTCAGTGGTAAGGTACTAAGTAATCAAATATTCATTTCGGCCTGCCAGCGCACGATGTGGCAAGCCTCCATCAGGTCGGACACGTGTTCCAGAATAGCGTCGACTTTTTCCGGCCGGTCGAAGAACTCCACTGTCACCGGCAAATCCAGCGACAGATCGACCAGCGATGCCGTGTGTATCACACCACTACCACCGAATCCGCTCATGGCACGGAACACCGACACGCCGCGCACCTTTTCCTGGTCGTGCAGGCGTTTCAGCAACGGTTCCAGCGTCTTGTCAGCTTCTGTCAGGTAGACGCGTACAAACGTAACAGTTTCCCAGTTCATAATTGCCTCGCCAGCATGACACCCACTGCAGCAGCGCCAATGCAGAGCACTACGCTAACCAGTATGTTCAGTATCGCCCTGCCCATGTGTCCTGCTTCCAGCAGGTTCAGTGTTTCCACAGAAAACGTCGAAAAAGTGGTAAATGCGCCCAGCAAACCGATCAACACAAACGCCCGCATGGCTGTGCCCGCCAGGCTACGTTCCAGCAACCAGATATACAGGAAACCCATCAGCAGACTGCCGAGTACATTGACGACCAGTGTGCCGTACGGGAAACCACGTCCCGCCAGCAGGTAGACGCCACTGGATATCCAGTAGCGCAACAGCGCGCCGACAGCACCACCGCCGGCTATGGCCAGGACCTGATTCATCGGACGCTAATGGTACCGGAACCCTGTTGGGCACGCATTCATTTGTCGCTACCGGCTGCACGTTTATCCAGATCGCGCAGGTGTTTCAGTTTTTCGCTGATCCTGATTTCCAGGCCCCGCTCTACCGGATGATAGTAACGTGTGCCCTGCATCTCCTCCGGAAAGTAGTTTTCCCCCGCCGCGTAGGCTTCGGGTTCATCGTGTGCATAGCGGTAGGTCTTGCCGTACCCCAGCTCTTTCATCAGCCGGGTCGGTGCATTTCTGAGGTGCACCGGGACTTCCAGTGAACCCTTTGACCTGACATCCTTCGTCGCCGCCTTGAAAGCCATGTATACAGCGTTACTCTTCGGCGCACACGCCATATACAAGACTGCCTGGGCAACCGCCAGCTCCCCTTCCGGACTGCCCAGTCGTTCCTGAGTATCCCAGGCACTCAGCGCCAGTGTCAGTGCACGCGGGTCGGCATTACCGATATCTTCGGAGGCCATTCGCACCACACGGCGAGCGATATACAGCGCGTCACAGCCACCATCCAGCATGCGTGTCAGCCAGTACAGGGCGGCATCCGGAGCGGAACCGCGCACAGATTTGTGTAACGCGGAAATCTGGTCATAAAAGGCTTCGCCACCCTTATCGAAACGACGCAGGCCACCACTGACCACCTCGGCAACAATATGTGCATCGATCTGTTCACCATCGCTGACCAGATCGGATGCGATTTCCAGCAGGTTAAGAGCCCGTCTCGCATCACCGTCAGCCGCCTGCGCAATGCGTGCCAGCTCAGTGTTTTCGATTCGCACACCGGACGACGCCAGCCCGCGCTCACTGTCCTGCAATGCCAGCTGTAACACGTTTATCAGGTCATCTTCACCGAGCCGCTTCAGGACATAGGTACGCGCTCGCGACAACAGCGCGTTATTGAGCTCGAACGAGGGATTCTCGGTGGTAGCACCAACGAACAACAGCGTACCGTCTTCGACATAGGGTAAAAAAGCATCCTGCTGAGCCTTGTTGAAGCGGTGCACTTCGTCGACAAACAACAGCGTCTGGCGCCCTTCAAGCTGCTGTCGTTGCCGCGCGAATTCAACCTCCTTGCGGATATCCTTCACGCCGGCGAATACCGCAGACAGGGCTACGAATTCGGCCCCGGACTGCTCTGCCAACAAATGTGCGAGGGTGGTTTTCCCCGTACCCGGGGGTCCCCAGAAAACCATGGAGTGCAGCTGACCGGATTGCACGGCCCGGCGCAGCGGTTTGCCGTCGCCCAGCAAGTGCATCTGGCCGACAAACTCATCCAGTGTGGAGGGCCGCATCCGGTCCGCCAGCGGCCTGAACTCGCGGGCCGCGCCCCGCTGGTTCATGGCGTGTCGCCGATGATATCCGTATCGGCCGGGAGTTGAAGCTCGAACAGACCGGGTTCAAGTTCCCGGTTGCGCACTATCCCGGTAAACAGGATGCGCGTCTGGTTACCAAAACTGTCGTTGACCTCAATGATCACCAGCTGGCCCCTGTCAAAGGCAAGGCGCGCCTTCTCTACAGCCGAATCGCTCTGCCTGGGGCTCAAACTGTACCAGCGTTTGCCATCGTCACTGTCCAGCGGCTGCCAGCTCATGACCTCCGACAGCGGACGAAAACCACTTAACAGCATGGCAGGCGTGCTGCTGAGTGCATCGTCAACCGGTTTCACCGTGGCCTGCTGGAGGTCTTCATCGTAGGTCCAGAGCCTTTTGCCGTCAGCGACGATCAGCTGCCGGTAAGGCGTCTGGTAGTCCCAACGGAAACGCCCGGGTTTTTGTATCCATACCTTGCCTTCAGAGTGCTGCACTTGTTCGCCGTTGCTGTCGACAACGGTCTGCTCGAAGCTCGCCTGAAACGTCTTCAAACTGGAAAAATAGGCGGCAACCGGATCGTCGTCGGCCGACGCCTGGCTCGCACCCGGTAACAGGAACAACGCCAGACAGAAGCAGATTACAGGGTACTCGATAACGGGTCTGTGCATCTTGATTACAGCTCCGGTGGCGGTGATGCCAGCACTTCGCGATTTCCGTTGGACTGCTGCGGTCCGACAATCCCGGACGTCTCCATCTGTTCGATCATGCGCGCCGCACGGTTGTAACCGATTTTCAGTCGCCGCTGTACACCTGAGATAGAAGCCCGGCGGGTCTCGGTAACAATTCGCACCGCATCGTCGTACAGGGCATCGCCCTCGGCATCGGCGTCATCCGTCTGCCCGCCACCACCGGGTAGAAACTCTGCCGTGGTCTGCACAATGTCCTCAATATACTCGGGTTTGCCCCGTCCTTTAAGATGGGCAACAACGCGATGAACTTCGGGATCATCCACAAAAGCACCGTGCACGCGCACCGGGACACCACTACCCGGCGGCAAATACAGCATGTCGCCGTGACCAAGCAACTGTTCGGCACCGGATTGATCCAGGATGGTTCGCGAATCGATCTTGGAGGATACCTGGAAGGCAATACGCGTCGGGATATTGGCCTTGATCAGGCCGGTGAGAACATCGACGGACGGACGCTGGGTCGCCAATATCAGGTGTATACCGGCAGCACGCGCTTTTTGCGCCAGACGGGCGATCAGTTCCTCGACCTTCTTGCCGACCACCATCATCATGTCGGCCAGTTCGTCGATGATGATGACGATGACGGGCAAGGGTTGCAGTGTGGGTACTTCAGGGTTCTCTTCCAGCACGTCTTCCGGATTGAACATCGGGTCCGGAATCGGCTCACCCTTGTCTATCGCCTCGTGCACCTTGCGGTTAAAGCCCGCGAGGTTACGCACACCCATTGTTGACATCAGCCGGTAGCGCCGCTCCATTTCGCCTACGCACCAGCGCAACGCGTTGGCGGCTTCCTTCATATCGGTAACCACCGGCGTCAACAGATGCGGAATACCTTCATACACCGACAATTCCAGCATCTTGGGATCGATCATGATCATGCGCACATCGCTGGGCAGGGTTTTGTACAGCAGGCTCAATACCATCGCATTCACGGCAACGGATTTACCCGAACCGGTGGTACCGGCGACCAGCAGGTGCGGCATTTTCGCCAGGTCCACAACGGCCGGTTGTCCGCTGATATCCTTACCCAGCGCCAGCGTCAAAGGGGAACCGGACTCATCGTATTCAGGTGATTTCAGGATTTCACTCAGCGCAACAATTTCGCGATATTCATTGGGGATCTCCAGCCCGACCACTGATTTGCCGGGAATCTGGTCGACTACACGCACACTGATAGCGGACAGGCCGCGCGCAAGATCCTTGGCGAGGTTGCTGATCTGGCTAACCTTGACGCCCGGACCGGGGTGCAGTTCAAAGCGTGTGATAACCGGTCCCGGCTGCACAGCGACTACCTCAACTTCAATACCGAAATCCAGCAGCTTCATCTCTACCAGCCGCGACAGGGCTTCGAGCGCCTCCTCCGAATAACCCTCCTGATGTTGATAGGGGTCATTCAGCAAGGACAAGGGCGGCAGTTCAGTATTGGGGGGTGCATCGAACATCTGTACCTGACGTTCACGCTCGACCCGCTCACTGGTTTCGACCTTCCTGATAACCGGTTCAATGCGTGGCGGCTTGCGATCAAATAAATTGCGCTTCTTCTGTTTCGCCGCAACTTTGTCTTCGCGCTGCCGCCTTGCCCGCTGTGCCGCCAAATGGGTCCTGAACTGTGTAAACCTGGCGCCCAGCCATGCCAGCGCCAGTAACGTCCACCTGCCGGTGGTATCCATAACATGCAACCAGGACAAGCCGGTAAACAGGGTCACGCCGGTCAGGAACAGTGCCAGCAGAAACAGGGTCGCACCCAGCGGATTAAACAGGTCGGCAAGATTATCGCCAACCAGTTTGCCGAACACACCGCCGGCGTCCAGTGGCAGGGTTCCCGGTTCAATAATGAAATGCAGGGTTGCCAGCCCGCAGCCGGAAGCTACTGTCAGCAGAAACCCCGCCCAGCGAATCGACAGCACGTTCATATCGATGCCGCCGCTGGGGTTGCGACCGCGAAACACCAGCCAACCGCTGAATCCCACCATGAGTGGAAAAAGGTAAGCGAGATAGCCAAACAGGTAGAGGAAGACATCCGCAAACCAGGCACCGACCAGGCCGCCAAAATTATGGATAAGATTAGCGGGGCCACGGTGCGACCAGCCGGGATCCTGCGGGTAGTAACTCATGAGTGACAGCAACAGGTATGCCGCCAGCGCTGACAGGATAAACAGGGTCCCCTCGCGCAGGCCCTTGCTGACCTGGGGATGAATGCCCGGTGTTTCAGCCTTTTTTCGACGCGCTTGTGCCAAGATGAGATGTTTCAGTAGGTTTATGTTTTAAGGTACTAAAAGTTCAGGTATTTTACTTTGATTCACTGAGCGATAGCAAGGCAGGATAGCAGACTTTCCCCGCCGTGACGTTAAGCCCGTGTTGAAGCTCGGAATTCTCCTCGAGCCCACCACCCGCCAATATTAACAGGTATGGGGTCAGCGCCGCAGATAATGCCTGCGAAGCCGAACGCGGTACAGCGCCGGGCATGTTGGTGACAGCCAGGTGCACCACGTCATCAACAACATAGGTCGGCGCACGGTAATCGGTCGGGTGCGTGGTTTCGATGCAGCCTCCCTGGTCCACGGAAATATCCACCACCACACTGCCGGCCTGCATGGCACGCACATGATCTGCCGTCACCAGGTGCGGCGCACGCGCACCGGGAATCAATACCGCTCCGATCACCAGGTCAGCCCCGACAACGGCCTGTGTCACGCTGTCCGGATAGGGGTATAACGCCGTCACATTGTCACCCAGTTCGCGCATGGCCTCCAGTTTTTCGCGTTTGCGATCAAACACCGTAACCTCGGCACCCAGCGCCGCAGCAAGACGTGCCGAGTTACCCCCTGCCACACCTGCGCCAATGACTGTCACACGCCCTCTTTCCGCCCCGGGCAGGCCGCCCAGCAACAGGCCCTTACCGCCCTGCGGCTGATGCAATAACTGCGCACCCAACTGTACAGCAAGGCGGCCTGCAACATCACTCATCGGCGCCAGCAATGGCAGCTTACCGGCAGCATCCTGTACGGTCTCGAATGCTATCGCGGTCAGACCAATAGCGCACAGCGCCTGCATCAACGGCTGATTGGCCGCCAGATGCAGGTAGCTGAACAGGATGTGCCCGGCATGCAGATGCTGCAGGTCAGCGTCGATCGGCTCTTTGACCTTAACGATCAGTTCACTCTGCTTATACAGGCCGGCCGCATCCGCTACGATCTCAGCACCGGCAGCCTGGTAGGCCTGGTCTGCATACCCGGACAGCACACCGGCACCTGATTCGACAAGGACCTGATGGCCGGCGGCCACCAATCCTGAGCAGGCCGCAGGAATAAGTCCTGTGCGGCCTTCCAGTGGTTTGATTTCACGCGGTACCCCTATGCGCATTGCTACTCCTTTACCCTTCCCGGGACATTCCGTACCATAGCCAACCGTTAACAGTATCCCTGCCAGGAGTCATTATACATGAGCGATACCAGGCACTGCCGTCTGCTGATTCTGGGTTCAGGCCCGGCAGGATATACAGCAGCCATCTACGCTGCACGCGCTAATCTGAGCCCTGTGCTGGTTACCGGACTGGAACAGGGCGGCCAGCTTACCACCACAACCGATGTGGAAAACTGGCCGGCCGGCGTCGAGGGTCTGCAAGGCCCTGCCCTCATGGAGGACATGCGCCAGCACGCCGAACGCTTCAACACCGAGATTATCTTTGACCACATTAACAAGGTCGATCTTAACCAGCACCCGATGTGGCTGCACGGCGACAGCGGCGCCTATACCTGTGATGCGCTGATTATCGCCACCGGCGCATCCGCACAGTACCTCGGACTCCCCTCCGAAGAAGCCTTCAAGGGCAAAGGTGTTTCCGCCTGCGCCACCTGTGACGGTTTTTTCTACCGGCAGAAACCAGTCGCCGTCATTGGCGGCGGCAATACCGCAGTCGAGGAAGCGCTGTATCTGTCCAACATCACCTCACACGTCACGCTGGTTCACCGACGGGACGCATTGCGCTCGGAAAAAATCCTGCAGGATCGCCTGTTCGAACGTGAAAAAGAGGGCAAGGTCACCATTGAGTGGGACCATGTGCTCGATGAAGTACTGGGTGATGACACGGGCGTTACCGGCATGCGCATCAAGAACGTGAAAGACGGCAGCAGCAAAGACCTGGAACTCGATGGTGTTTTTATCGCTATTGGCCATAAACCGAACACGGAACTGTTTGCAGACCAGCTGAAAATGCACCAGGGCGGCTATCTGCATGTGCAGAGCGGGGTCAATGGTGATGCCACGGTGTGCAGTATTCCCGGCGTTTTCGCCGCCGGTGACGTTGCGGATCACATCTACCGGCAGGCAGTCACCTCGGCGGGCTCAGGCTGTATGGCAGCACTGGATGCCGAAAGCTACCTGGACGCACTGGCACAGAAAAACCACTAGCGGCTGCTCAGCCGGAACAGGATACGCTGTTATTCCGACTGCGATTTCACAATGTTTTCGTAGACAAAACCGTGCAGGGTGACCACGTCCTGCTGGTCTTCTATATCAAACTCCAGACCGTGGTAGTAACTCAGCTCCTGTACGGCATCCTGTGCATGATCGCTATGCACGTTGCGCAGAATGGCAGGAATTGACAGCATTTTCTCGGCGCCGGCAAATTTCAGAACACTGGTTAAAACCACCTTGTCGTCCACCTCGCCCAGTGGTTCGGAAGCCACCAGCATGGCGCCCGAGGTACTGATATCGATGATGGTTGCGGAATGCGGCTTTTCGAACGAAAAGTCCGGGTTATCGTTTTTCAGGGAGGCAAACAATTTGACCTGAATGCGTTGCGCCTTGCGCACCACGATCTGTTCCATCTCGTCCGGAAAAGACAGGTGCAGGTAGGGATAGGGACGAGCGCAACTGCGCAGCACGGTGCTCGTGAAACCCACAATCCGGTTGCCCAGCATCATTCTCACCACAAAAGGCTGGCCCTCGCGGATGATCATTACCTTGTCCTTGACGCGCGGTGTTGTCACCAGCAGGCTGGATCCGGGCAGGTAGCCGATAATCTTGCCATGCATCCGCCTGCCGTCTTCGCTGTCGAGCGGCTGCAACTGAATAGTCTCGCCAACCTGCAGTTTCAGTTCCGAATATTCCATCGCCGGTCATTGTAAATCAAAACACACTGATTCCAATACAAATACCTGATCCAGGAATTAACCCGCTCCTGCGCTCTCATTCCGGGGCAGGGAAACTGATGGCCAGGGCGCTTCAGCGGTTACAATAGCCCCGTGGAACTCAAAATCGTCACTTCGATCGATTCGCTGCAGGCCGAACAATGGAATGCCGTTGCCGGAACCAGCAATCCTTTTCTGCGCTTCGAATTTCTGGCGGCACTGGAACGTAACGGGTGTACCGGCGAACGGTTCGGCTGGTTGCCCAGACACCTGGTGGCATTCGATGACAGCCGGCATCTGGTCGGAGCCGTACCCATGTACCTGAAGGATAACTCCTATGGTGAGTTCGTCTTCGACCACTCGTGGGCGGACGCCTACCAGCGAGCGGGGCTGGCGTACTACCCGAAATCCGTGGTTGCGATTCCCTACACGCCAACGACCGGCCCCAGAATACTGATCGGTGACACGGCAGACCGGGAGGCTGTCGCCGCACAGCTTGTCCAGCTGGCGAAGGAATGGTCGCACAGCGAAAACCTGTCTTCCCTGCACTGGCTGTTCACCGACGAAGACGACACCCGCCGGCTGAAGGACGCCGGTCTGCTACTGCGCCTGGGCTGCCAGTTTCACTGGCGCAACGAGGGTTACCGCGATTTCGAGGACTACCTGTCCGGCTTTAACTCGCGAAAGCGCAAGAAAGTACGCAGGGAACGACGCTACGTCCAGGAGGCCAGCATCGATATCCAGGTCGTGCATGGGCATGAAGCGACAGATCCTGAGCTTGAGATCATGCATGAGTTCTACCGAACCACTTTCGAAAACAAGTGGGGACGGCCAACGCTGTCGCATGGTTTTTTCCGGGAAATAGCTGCCTCCATGGGCGATCAGCTCATCTTTATCATTGCACGCAATCAGCAGCGTATCGTAGCAGGAGCTATCTGTTTTCGTAGTGATGATACCTTGTATGGGCGCCACTGGGGCTGTTACGAGGACTACCATTCCCTGCATTTTGAGGCCTGTTACTACCAGGGCATCGATTACTGCATCGAGCACGGACTGAAACTGTTTGAGCCCGGCGCCCAGGGCGAGCACAAAATCAGCCGCGGCTTTCTGCCCACACCGACCTGGTCGGCTCACTGGATACAACACGAAGGATTCCGTGACATCATTGCCCGCTTCCTCGACCAGGAAGCAGACGCCATGCGCGATTACATGGCGGAACTGTCCACGCATTCACCCTTCAGACAGGGCAAGGTCGCATGAACACACAGAGTCCCTACTGGATTGAACCCGGAGATCCGGACCTGACGTTTCCCGACGTCAACCTGGCATTGCGGGAACCGGATGGACTGCTGGCGGTTGGCGGCGACCTGACCCCCGCCCGTATCCTGAGCGCCTACCGACGCGGAATTTTTCCCTGGTACAGCGATAATCAGCCCATTCTCTGGTGGTCGCCCGATCCACGCACCGTACTCTTTCCAGCACGCCTGAAACTCTCACACAGCCTGCGCAAAACACTACGCAAACCACGCTTCCAGGTGACCATGGACCAGGCGTTTTGTGAAGTCATAGCGGCCTGTGCAGCACCCCGCCCGGGCAGTTCCGGGACCTGGATCACCAGGGCAATGGCAGACGCCTATCGTCAGCTGCATGCACTCGGCAGCGCCCACTCCGTGGAATGCTGGCTTGATGACCGGCTGGCGGGAGGGCTCTACGGCGTTGCTATTGGCCGGGTGTTTTTCGGGGAATCCATGTTCAGCCAGGAAACAGATGCATCGAAAGTTGCCTTTGCCTGGCTGGTCCGCCACCTGGGCAAGCGGGGTTTCGGGTTGATCGATTGCCAGGTATATTCAGCCCACCTTGCCAGCCTGGGCGCAGAGGAAATGGCACGCGCAGATTTTGTCAAATACCTGGATACCCTGTGCGAGGCCGGTGATGCCCCCGGACACTGGTCGTTCGACGCAGGTAAAACCGGTGAATACTGGCAGGAATTCCCCAATGAACAAAAATGACCCGGATCCGGAAGAAGAAACGCTGCGCTTCTTTGCAACAGCACCGCGGCCCTGTTCCTATCTGCAGGGGCGCGATGCCATATCGGTATTCGCTGACCCGGAAGCCACACTCTCCACCGCACTTTACGACCAGCTGGCGCGATATGGATTCAGACGCAGCGGCAACGACCTGTACGTGCCCGCCTGCCCTGGCTGTTCGGAATGCATCCCGGTGCGCATACCAGCGCCCCGTTTCAGACGCAGCCGCAATCAGCAGAAAATCTGGAACCGTAACCGGGACCTGAGCTGCAGTGTGTTGGCGCCTGAATTCATGGAGCAACATTTCGAACTGTATACACGCTATCTGAACAGCCGGCATCCCGAAGGCGGCATGGACAATCCTGAACCCGATGATTACATGCGTTTCCTCGCCAGCGACTGGTGCGACACACTGTTTGTGGAGTTTCGTCTTGACGAAACACCGGTGGCACTGGCCGTTACCGACCGCCTGCACAGGGCCGTCTCTGCGGTTTACACCTTCTTCGATCCGGATCTGGAGCGCAGAAGCCTGGGTACCTATGCCGTGCTGCGCCAGATCCAGCTGGCGCAGGATATGGGCTGTGACTGGCTGTATCTGGGCTACTGGATCCCCGGCAGTAAAAAAATGCAGTACAAAAGCCGCTTTCGGCCCATGCAAGCCTATTACGAGGGACACTGGCAACCGATCGAGGACATAACAGCCAAATCCTGACCGGACCCGGAGTGTGCAGGATACTAATAACCAGGTCTCATTCAGCGATCCGCTGCATTGCCGCTAAAAGGAAAGGCACTCGACGAGGATCCGATTATGCTGAGTCAGTTGTACCGCATAGCCCGTGAATTTGAACGCCGTCACGGTGTCGCTCCCAACCTGCTTTACCTGAACTATCAGCATTTCGATCAGCTCAGAGAGGCCCTGCCCGGCCTGCAAAGCAACGCCAGGCTGCTCCGTCAGCTGGGTCTGCAACTCATCCTGCAGAATGACCGGGCTCACCCGGGGGTGGCCTGGAGTTCAGTGCGCGCCCGCGCAGTCTAGCGGGCTGCCGAAAACTAGTACTCCCCGACAGGCACTATCGGTTATACTCCGCGGCTGAATTCGGTCAACGTACGAGTGAGGAAGCGTGGCAAAAGAAGATCATATCGAAATGGAAGGCACGGTTATCGATACCCTGCCCAACACGATGTTCCGGGTTGAACTTGAGAATGGACACGTGGTTACCGCACACATCTCCGGCAAAATGCGCAAGCACTATATACGCATTCTGACCGGCGACAAGGTGACCGTTCAGTTGACGCCTTACGACCTGAGCAAAGGTCGTATCACCTACCGGGCGCGTTGAAGCCCGGGATTTCGAGTCTGGCAGCGGCTGCCGGCTAGGAAACCTCTTCCTCTTCCCTGATTTCATACACCAGCTTGCCATCCTGCGCGCGGATGACGAGATCGCCACCATTCGCCAGACGACCAAATAACAGCTCTTCCGCCAGTGGTTTCTTGATGTGCTCCTGAATGACCCGCGCCATTGGGCGTGCACCCATCCTGGGATCAAAACCATGCTCTGCCAGCCATTCACGCGCCGAATCATCGACATCAACTGCCACACCTTTGGTCTGTAGCTGCGCCTCCAGCTCATAGATGAACTTGTCGACAACACGCGTCATGACAGCCGGATCCAGCGCCTTGAACTGGATAACGGCATCGAGACGATTACGGAACTCGGGAGTGAAAATCTTTTTAATCGCTTCCATACCGTCGGTGGAATGATCCTGATGACTGAAACCGATCGAGGGGCGGTTCATTTCCGATGCCCCGGCATTGGTCGTCATGACAACCACGACACTGCGAAAATCAGCCTTGCGGCCATTATTGTCGGTCAGCGCGCCGTGATCCATTACCTGAAGCAACAAATTAAATACGTCCGGGTGGGCTTTTTCTATCTCATCCAGTAACAGCACGGCATGCGGATTCCTGGTGACTGCTTCGGTCAGTAACCCCCCCTGATCAAAACCAACATAGCCTGGAGGCGCTCCAATCAGACGCGACACGGTGTGGCGCTCCATATATTCCGACATATCAAAACGAATCAACTCTATACCCATGATCATCGATAATTGCCGGGTGACCTCGGTTTTGCCGACACCGGTAGGCCCTGCAAACAGGAATGAACCAATCGGCTTCCGCTCATTACCAAGACCCGAGCGCGACATCTTGATGGCGCTCGCCAGCGTCTCGATAGCTTCGTCCTGGCCGTAGACCACCATTTTCAGATCGCGTTCCAGGGTACGCAGCGAATCCTTGTCCGAAGAACTGACTGTCTTCGGTGGAATACGTGCAATCTTGGAAACAATCGATTCAATATCCGTTACGCTAATGGTTTTCTTGCGCCGCGACGGCGGCAACAAACGCTGGTTGGCGCCAGCCTCGTCGATAACATCTATTGCCTTGTCAGGCAGGAAACGGTCATTGATGTAGCGCGACGAAAGCTCTACCGCAGCGCGCAGCGCCTTGGCCGAATATTTTACTTCGTGGTGTTCCTCGAAACGGGATTTCAGGCCCTTGAGAATACTGAAAGTCTCATCCTCCGTTGGTTCGACCACGTCGATTTTCTGGAACCGGCGCGCCAGCGCACGGTCTTTTTCGAATATGCCGCGGTATTCCTGGTAGGTCGTTGACCCGATGCACTTCAACTCACCGGTCGCCAGCATCGGCTTGATCAGGTTAGAGGCATCCATGACACCGCCGGACGCTGCACCGGCGCCGATGATGGTATGAATCTCATCGATAAACAATATGGCACCGGGTTCCTTGCGCAACTGGGAGAGCACGCTCTTCAGGCGTTTCTCAAAATCACCGCGATACTTGGTCCCCGCCACCAGCGCACCGAGATCCAGCGCGTAGATAGTACAGTTCAGCAAGACCTCCGGGACATCACCGTCGACGATCAACTTGGCCAGCCCTTCAGCCATCGCGGTTTTACCGACACCGGCTTCGCCCACATACAGAGGGTTGTTTTTACGCCGCCGGCACAGAATCTGGATGGTACGTTCCACTTCATGCTGGCGGCCAATCAAGGGGTCTATCTTGCCCTTCATGGCCATTTCATTCAGGTTGCTGGCAAAATTTTCCAGCGGTTTTTTCTGGGTGGCTTCAGTGCTGACTGCGACTCCTTCCGCCTCGGACTCCGCTTCATTTTCCTGATGTTCATCAACCGTCTTGGAAATACCGTGGGCAATGTAGTTCACCACGTCCAGGCGTGTGATGTCCTGCTTGTTCAGAAAATAGGCCGCCTGTGATTCCTGTTCACTGAAGATAGCCACCAGCACATTGGCGCCCGTCACTTCTTTCTTGCCCGAGGACTGCACATGGAATACGGCGCGCTGCAGGACGCGCTGGAACCCCAGCGTGGGCTGCGTTTCGCGACTGTCGCTGGGTGGTAGCAATGGCGTGGTTTCGTCAAGAAACCCGGCGAGTTCTTTTTTTAGTTTTTCCAGGTCTGCGCCGCAGGATTTCAGGACATCCGCAGCGGCAGAGTTGTCCAGCAAGGCCAGCAATAAATGCTCGACCGTCATGAACTCATGTCGATGTTCCCTGGCCTCCTTGAAAGCCAGATTCAGGGTAAACTCCAGTTCTTTACTTAACATCTTGACTACCTCATCGCTTTACTATGCTTCCTCCATTGCGCACAGTAGCGGATGCTGATTCTGACGCGAGTATTCATTTACCTGCGCAACTTTTGTTTCCGCGATTTCTTTGGTAAACACACCACAGACGCCTTTGCCTTTGGTATGCACATGCAGCATAACCTGTGTCGCTTTTGACCTGGGCATGCCAAACAGCGTTCCCAGCAGCGTTACCACGAACTCCATCGGGGTGTAGTCATCATTATGTAACACCACCTTGTACATTGACGGTCGCTTGAGCTTCGGTTTTGCCTCCAGAACCGAAAGTCCATGATCGCCAGTATGCCCGGTCTCCTTGCTCATAGCCTGAATTATAACCGAATTCGATTCACTTCAACGCCAGAAAACCAGCACTTTTCAAACAGCATACACCTGCTTCAGGAACAAGCAAGCGCCATGCCGGATCCAATGTTAGTTACTGAAATTCCAGCAATTTAAGGATACTTGACTAATTTGCTGGGCAGAATAACAATATCCGGTGCCGTAAAGGCTGAAGGAGGGTCGTATTCATGCCAACAGCATGGAACGATGCGGTCGAGAACAGCAGGCCTGGACCTGCGGAAGAACGCAATGAGGATCAAGAGTCATGGCAACAGGAATTGTTAAGTGGTTCAGTAACGCAAAGGGATACGGTTTTATCTCCCCGGACGGAGGGGGCGACGATATATTCGCTCATTTCTCATCGATTGAAATGGACGGCTACAAAAGTCTCAAGGAAGGTCAGCTCGTCGAATTCGACGTTGCAGATGGCCCGAAAGGGCTGCAAGCCAGCAAAATAGTATTTGCTTCGGCATCGGGCTGATTTAAGCCGGAACAGCCGAACCCACCCTGCCCGCCCTGCGGTCGGCAGGGTTTCGCTGCGTGACTTACATATGTTTGATGATGGCCTGACCAAAGGCGGAACAACTCAGTTTGGTAGAACCTTCCATCAACCGGTCCAGGTCATAGGTCACTGTTTTGGCGGCGATCGCCCCGGACAACCCGGTTACGATCAGATCAGCCGCTTCGTTCCAGCCCATGTGCCTGAGCATCATTTCCGCTGACAGAATCAATGAACCGGGGTTGACCTGGTCTTTACCCGCGTACTTGGGCGCCGTACCGTGCGTTGCTTCAAACAGCGCTACATCATCTGACAGATTGGCACCCGGAGCCATGCCGATGCCACCCACCTGTGCCGCCAGGGCATCTGAAATATAGTCCCCGTTCAGGTTCAGGGTGGCAATGACGCTGTATTCCGCCGGGCGCAACAGTATCTGCTGAAGGAAGGCGTCGGCAATCACATCCTTGACGATGATGTCCTTACCCGTTTCTGGATTCCTGAACGAACACCAGGGGCCTCCGTCGATCTCCTTCGCAGCAAATTCCTGCTTCGCCAGTTCATAGCCCCAGGTCTTGAACGCCCCTTCGGTGAACTTCATGATGTTACCCTTGTGTACCAGGGTCACCGAGCTGCGGTCCTGGTCGATGGCATATTGCAGGGCCCTGCGTACCAGACGCCGGGTGCCTTCCGCAGACACAGGCTTGACGCCGATCCCCGAAGTCTCCGGGAAGCGGATTTTGGTAACGCCCATTTCCTTTTGCA
>CAZWJB010000015.1:0-15221 GCA_964634485.1 uncultured Thiohalobacter sp.
CAATTACTCAGGTAGAAACCGGTTCGATCAGTGACAGGTTATCATTACCGGGATTGTTGACCTTCCGGCTAATCGGATAAACATCCAACTCCGCCGCATAAGGCGCCAGCATGGATTCCAGCTGAACACGATTGTAGTGACCTGTATTTAACCAGCTGTTGTACTGTGCCCGGTTTAGAATGACCGGCATCCGCTCATGGATTGGCTGCATGGTCTCATTGGCTGCTGTGACAATGATGGAACAGCTCTCAAAGCCCTCGCCCTCCTTACCCCAACGGTCCCACAGTCCGGCAAAGGCGAAAATCTCACCATCTCTCATCCGGATATGGTGTGGCATTTTCTTATCACCCTCAGGTCTCCACTCGTAGAACCCGGTTGCCGGGATCAGACAACGCTTGTGCTTGAAGGCATCCCGATAGGTGGGCTTCTCCGCCACCGTTTCGGCTCGGGCATTGATAGTGGAATACTTCGACCTTGCTTCCTTAGACCAGTGAGGCACCAGCCCCCAACGCGCCAGCAGCAGTTCCCTGCCCGCCTCGCCTGTTCGAACGACCGGTACAGCCTGGCCCGGTGCAATGTTGTACCGTGGTTCCAGTTCGGCAAAATCAAAAAGCACATTTTCGATTTCGAAGAAATCGACCAGGGCCTGGGTGTCAGTGATCAGGTTGTAACGACCGCACATAGAAGCCCTCCTAGACCTGGGGGCATCAGTATATCGCGTTTACGCGCTGTCTCAGTAAACGGCAGTTACCGGCAAATTCAGCGTGACCAAATCGTGACGCACTCCAGGTCAAGCGTGTACAATTCAGGCACTTCTGGTCACGTTTATGCGGGGCCAGATTTCATAACAAATTGATATTAAATGAAATATCGTTGGGCTTTGCATTCGCAATGCGAAGATCGGGAGTTCGATCCTCCTCGGCCGCCGCGCCCGACTTGGTCTATATTTAATGTAATGAACAAACCGCTGTTTACAGTCCTCCTCGCCACAGCATCTCTGATGCCTGTTACGAGCGGCATAGCCTGGTCAGATGACGCGCTGTCGAACGTGGGTACTCCAGCTGCTGCACAAAGCCGGCAGCTGCCGGTCAGAGAACCTGCGCCGGGTCGGTACCCCCCACCACCCGCGCCGAACCCGGGCTGGCAGGCCGGTCCCTGGGGTTCACCTCGCTGGGGCTATCGTCAACCACCATCCGGG
Source organism: uncultured Thiohalobacter sp. (assembly GCA_964634485.1). Taxonomy (GTDB): domain Bacteria; phylum Pseudomonadota; class Gammaproteobacteria; order DSM-19610; family DSM-19610; genus Thiogranum. Next base: position 1,199 of record CAZWJB010000015.1, read on the forward strand.
TACCGGGCAAGCGCTGAACTCGACCGCTTGCAGGAAGAACTGGCCGCCTACCGCGCGGAGCTGGACAAGGCGCGCAAGGAATTGCAGCAGGGAGAGATTGCAATGCAGAAGGTGCGCGCGACACTCGACCGGGCGCACACCGAGCAGCACCAGAATCTCGATCTGAAAAACGCGCTCAGCGAACGATTGGCAGAGGCAAGCGCGGAGAATGTGGCCCTGCAATCGCAGGTTACACAGCTGACCACCGAGCTGGCAACAGCGAACACATCACTGGTGCGGGGTCGGGAACAGGTCGCGGCACTGAATGATGAGCGTGATCAGTTAAAAAACGCGCTTGCGAGTCGCGACGAACAGCTGGCCACTCTCAGGGATGAACTGCAGACGACTGGCGCAGAATTACAACAGGCCAGGTCCGGGATGGACGCATCCCGCACTGAGCTGGCTGAAAGCCAGGCGCAGGCCCAGGCATACAAAAACCGGCTCGATGATCTGAATGCCCGGCTGGAGGATCAGCAACAGGCCATGCAGCACGCCAGACAATTGCTGGCCGAGATGAACTCTTCACACGATAACCTGCGGGCAGATCTGTCTGCCTCGAACGAGGAACTGACCAGGGTCCAGACCACATTAGCGAAAGCGCAGGAACAGGCCGAGCAGCTTCGTCAGGCCAGGCGTGATTCAATCAGTGCTGATTCGCCGGGGCAGCCGGTGCCGGCAGAAAGCGGTGCAAAGAGGCCGGATGCTGCTGTCGAGGTAGCCGCACTGGAAAGTGTGGACACTGCTGTGCAGGTACCGGCTGAAGATACGCCGACGCAGAATGAAGCCGAAGACACAGCCGTAGCACCTGCATCCACTGCGGGCACTGCAGCGGCAGACACCGACCGGGATGGCGTACCTGACAGCATCGATCTCTGCCCTGCAACAGCGGAAGCTGTTGCCGTGGCATCTACTGGCTGTGCAGTCAACGCGGCCATACCACTGAAGGGCGTGAACTTCCGTTATAACTCAATTGAGCTCACCGGCGATGCGCGTCTCGCGCTGGACCGTGTAGCCGGCATTCTGGGCAAGCAGGCTGATATCAGACTTGAGGTCGCCGGCCATACAGATTCGCAGGGCAATGAGGCGTACAACCTGTGGCTATCCCAGCATAGAGCGCAAGCGGTCAGGGACTATCTGATCACCCACGGACTTGATCCGGACAATGTCTCGGCGCGCGGCTACGGCGCGCAACAACCGATTGCAAACAACACCACAGTGGAAGGACTGGTACAAAACCGGCGGGTGGAGTTGCGCAGTTTGCCGTGAAAATACACTCCGGCGGCCCCGTCGGTGTGAACACTCTCTCTGCAAGGCCAGCAGTTCAAATCGGCAGCGTGCTGATCGCGTAAGCCCACTTTTTTCGATTGCCCCTGTCCTTTTTCGGGAAAGTACTCTAGAATGTCTACCCAATAGCCTGAATTAACATGCTATTTTACATGGCGGCCCGCTATGCATCACGTCACCAGACCGGTTCTCTGTCTAATCGTCACCCTTGCAGGCCTGTGTACCGTGCCCCTGGCAACGGCGGCAACGGATCGTTATGACGTTTCCTATCTCTGGCACCGGGATGTCGACAGCGTTCGGGATTACCGCGACCGCGTTGCCCGGGTTCTGGGTCCTGGTGTATCGAAGGATCTCAAGGTCGTGGCGAAAGCCAGGCTGTATGGGCTTATCTACGATCGGCGCGGTGACAACGCCAAAGCGGACAGGCTTGCGCGTACGCATACCCGGCTGCTGCGTTCCCGCGGCCTGGAAGCGGCCGCACCGGTTCGTTCCCGGAACTGGAAATTCGTCGGCGATGACAAAACCCGGCGAGTATCTACTGTACCGACTGCCACGAAGAATGTTCCCAGGAGCAGGATGTCAAGCGCTGAACGCGCCCGGGAGATCCGCGACATCGGCGCGGCAGTCGAAGACTACATAAAACGTCTTCGCCGGCAAGGCAAACTCGCTGCTGACGAGCGTACCGGCTGGTCAGTTTATGATTTCACCACGGGCGAAAAACTCGTCACCATCAATGAGGATGTCCAGTTCCAGGCAGCCAGCCTGGTGAAACCGTTTATTGCAGCGGCCTTTTTTCACAAGGTCGAAACCGGCGGCCTCATTTATGGACCCAGAAGCCGCCGCCACATGGAAAAGATGATCCAGCGTTCGGACAACGCCTCCACCAACTGGGTCATGCGTCAGCTGGGTGGGCCGCAGAAGGTTGAACGCATACTGAAGCGACGCTATCCGAAAATATTCCAGGACACCCGTTTCGTCGAGTTCATACCGGCCAATGGACGCAGCTACCGCAACAAGGCATCCGTACACGATTACAGCCGGTTTTTGTACGCGGTCTGGAAAGATGGAATCACCGGTTCCCGCGAGATCAAACGCCTGATGTCGATGCCGGGATCCGATCGGATCTATACAGGGGCAAAGGAAGTCCCGAAAGGCACCAGGGTCTACAACAAAACCGGCAGCACCGCGCGTGTCTGCGGTGACATGGGCATTCTGAGCGTCAAGGGCCGGGACGGCAAACGTTACCCCTATACGATAATCGGCATTATCGAAAAGCAACAGCGCAGTGAAAACTACACGGCCTGGATCCGCGCACGCAGCGATGTCATCCGCAACGTGTCCAGCATCGTTTACAAGGGCATTGCCCGGCACCATAAGCTATAAGCTGCGCGATTTGTGCAACAGCCGGACACATGATCCGGGGCATGTTATGCGTCAGATGTGCGAAACCAGCCGGGCAGCGGGAATACTGGATCTGATTGCCGTTGCAATCTCATCGCGCGTGCCGTTGACCGGCCTGGTAGACACCCACAGCAGATTCAACGCCAGGTTGAATTCCGCGAAAACCACAACACCACTGAAGCGCGCCAGTACGCGATGCAACTCACCGATGGTCCACTGAATCTGTGGCTGCGGCTTTTTGCGCAGACCCGGAATGATCACCATAAAATCCGTCAGCAGGTTACCGTACTCGTCCACGGTCGGCGCACGTTTCCGCAGTGGCTCTGAAGCATCAAAAATCGAGAGCGTTTCGCGCGGGAGATCCATGCAAATAAATATAGCCTACCTGGACATTGCCGTACAAGCGCAATAATGAGTGTGACTCAGCATAAATTTAACCGGCTAAATACACTATATATTTCTCAGGCAACACAGTAGCCGGCTGGCTGCCGCGTGGTGGCTTTGCTACTATGTGAGGGCTGCACGACCCTTGTCCCGGTAGCTCAGCTGGATAGAGCGAGCGCCTCCTAAGCGCTAGGTCGGAGGTTCGAATCCTCTCCGGGACGCCATACACAGCGCGCAGGCTGCGGCGATCCCGCATCAGCATTTACACCTTGCGCCTGACCTCTATGATGTTGGGTAGCTGGCCGATTCTGCTGAGGATACGGCTTAGTTGCCCGATATCGGTTACTTCGATATGCACTTCCATCCGCGCGACAAGATCCTTCCTGTCTGTGCAGGTATTGATCCCGAGCACGTTGATATGGTCGTTGGCCAGCAAGGTCGTTACATCGCGTAACAGGCCAGGACGATCGTATGCCTGAATCTGTATATCCACCGGAAATACCCGGTCCGGCAATGCACCCCATTCGACATCGATCAAACGATCCCGGTCTTCGTCTTTAAGACGTAATACATTGGCGCAATCACGGCGATGAATCGTGACACCCCGCCCCCGCGTGATGTAACCAACAATGGCGTCATTGGGTACCGGCCGGCAGCAGCGTGCTGTATTGGTCAAAAGATTCCCCACCCCCAGGATCTTGAAATCCCCGGACTCCTGCCGGGCCGCCGGCCGTCGTTTTGAACTCGGCAGGGACAGCGGCTCATCGACCCCGGTCTGTGTCAAACTGAGTACGACACTGACAACCTGGCCAAGCTGCTGATCACCCCCACCCAGTGCCACCATCATGCTGTCCACATCCTTGTAGTTCAGTTTTTTGGCAACTTTTTCCAGCTGGCTGCCGGACAGACCCAGACGATGCAGTTCACGTTCCAGCGCCGCTCGCCCGGCGGTCACGTTGATATCCCGGTCCTGCTCCTTGAACCAGTGGCGCACCTTGGCGCGTGCACGCGGCGTTTTCAGGTAACCCAGGTGGGGGTTCAGCCAGTCGCGGCTCGGTGCAGCCTGACGCGCTTTCAACACTTCCAGCTGCTCGCCGTTGCTCAGTTCATAGGTTAACGGAACGATACGGCCATCAACTTTTACACCCCGGCAGCGGTGACCCACATCGGTATGGATGTGATACGCGAAATCCAGTGCTGTCGCCCCCGCCGGCATATCAACAACCTTGCCCTGGGGAGTCAGTACGTAGACACGTTCATCTATCGACTCGGACTTAAATCGGTCGACAAACTCATCAGCCGACTGCTCTTCATCTTTCCACTCGAGCAACTGGCGTAACCAGACAATCTTCTTTTCAAAACCGGTGTCGTAATGCGCGCCTTCCTTGTAACGCCAGTGCGCGGCAATGCCGAGCTCGGCGTGTTCGTGCATTTCCCGGGTGCGAATCTGCACTTCGACCGCTTTGCCCTCCGGCCCGATAACTGCGGTATGCAGGGAACGGTAGTTGTTGGTTTTCGGATTGGCGATATAGTCATCGAACTCATGCGGCACGTGGTGCCACAGACCATGCACAATACCCAGCACGGCATAGCACTCACCCGGGTTGTCTACCAGCACCCTGACCGCCTGCACATCGAAGATTTCGTGAAAATCGATATTCTTGCGCCGCATCTTGCGCCAGATGCTATAGATATGCTTGGGTCTCCCGCTAATCTCTGCCTGGATACCCGCACGCTCAAACTCTTTCTGCAGGCTTTCCTTGACCAGTTCGATGTGTCGTTCACGGTCAATACGCCGCCCGTCCAGCAGGGAAGCAATGCGCCGATAGGTTTCACCATCCAGATAGCGCAACGCCAGATCCTCGAGCTCCCACTTGACCTGCCAGATACCCAGGCGGTTCGCCAGCGGTGCATAGATATCCAGGGTCTCGCGCGCAATCCGGCGCTGGCGCTTTTCACTCAGGTAACGCAGTGTGCGCATATTGTGCAAGCGATCAGCGAGCTTGATTAGCACCACCCGGACATCTTTAGCCATTGCCAGCAGCAGCTTGCGCACACTTTCCGAGTGACTGGGCTCGGCCCTGCCTTTGTCAGGGGCCACACCACGGATTTCATCGATGTGGCCCATCTTGGTTACACCGTCAACCAGCGTGGCTACACCGGCGCCAAATTCCTTCTCGATCACATCGAGAGAGATGTCGGTGTCTTCGACTACATCATGCAGAATTGCGGCGGCTACCGCTTCATGATCGAGGTGCAGGTGATGGACAATCTCGGCCACCGCCAGGCAGTGCACCAGGTAAGGCTCACCGGAAGCCCGCTGCTGCTGCCGGTGTGCCTGCTGCGCCAGCTCCAGAGCCGCGTGGATGACCTGCCGCTGCGCTTCGCTACGATCCTTGCCGACAGCAGACAGCCAGGCAGTCAGGTTCAGCGCCTGTCCATGCGAAGGTGTTTTGGTTTCTGCTCTGGCAACCATATATAAGAGTGTAGACCGACAACGCTGCCGGGACCATCAAGTTCTTGCGTCGAGTGCGGCCAGATCAGCAAGCAGTGCTTTCAGCACAGCTTCGAGCGCCTTCTGCATGGCCCGGGCACTGGCGTGCATATCCTGTCCATCGCTCTCCTGTTGCTGGAAATAAACGCCTTTCCACAATACCGAGCCGGATCGTTCCGAATACAGGGTTGCTTCCAGCTCGAATTCGACTTTCGGCGCCCCGTCTCCTACCACCCGCTCGAAACGCAGTAATCGTGTATACAGACGATAGTCTGCATCTGCATGGCGGGTGTCATCATAAACCGTGTCGGCAATACCGCTGCTGCGCAAGTTGTACAACAGCGCCTGGTAGATCATCCTGGAAGGCTGATCGACCCAGAACTCATAGTGGTAACGGTGCAGTTCCAGCGGTCTGCGCAACTCGCGATACAACACCGCACGCGCACTGCGTAGCGGGTCAGCCATCACATGCTCCACCCGCAGCCCTCCGCTCAGCACCGGTCCCGGTAATACAGGGGTAGCAGAAATATTCGTTTGCAGCTGGTAAAAACGGTCTTCCGGTACGGGGCCTGTACTGCTGCAAGCCGCCAGAATCAACAGCAGTGTCAGATAAACGCTTAACCGTCTAGTCACGCCTCACCCCCGTATCCCGTGGTGCGGAACCGCCGATCAAACGTCCGGGATTTTCGCGGATCTGGCGGCTGAACTCGCTCATGTTGCGACTGGTACTGTCCAGGTTCTGCAGAATACCGTCACTGTAGCGGGAGACCTGCTCCAGCAGATGCCGCAGGTCCGCCACCGCCTGCTGCACATCCGGCCCGCTCTCCATGACCAGGTCGTCCAGTTTCCGGATCAGGGTCCGCGCTTCCTGTTGTACATCCAGCAGCCCCGTGGTCAGGGCGCGGACATCCGTAGCCGTCTCCTCGACATTGTCCAGCGTACGATGAACCTGCGCCTCGGTTTCCGCATTCAGCATCCCGGACAGATGCGTAGCGCTTTTATCCAGCTTGATGACCAGCGCCTGCATACCTTCCATAATCACGGGCAAGCCTGTATCAAGCTCACCGCCCACCTGCTGTACGGTACGGTTAAGCGTTTCCAGCAGGGGACGAATGGCATTTTCACTGAGATCACCGAAGTCGCCCGCCAGCGCACCGATACTGGCGAACAAATCGACGCCCTGTTCGCCTTTCAGCTCGCCACCGGGGGCAAGAAATTCCGTAGCCTCACCTTCATCGATATTGACCACGGTATCCGCCAGCAATCCTTCGGCATAGATACGCGCAACACTGTCGACCGGAATCTTCCAGTCCCTGCTCACCTGAAGCTCTACCTGGTAACGAATACCCTGTGCAGTTCTTTGTGGTGTGATCGCAGCAACATGCCCGAAGCCATAACCCTCATAGGTCACCAGGGTCCCTGCTGCCAGTCCCGCCACATTTCTATAATAGGTGTAGTACTGGTCACGCTCACCCACACCATTCAGCAGGCGAAACATGGCATACAACAACACGGCCAGACCCGCCAGCACAAACAGGCCCACCGAGAAATAATTAATGGTATCCCTTTTCAACGTCAGTCTGCTCCCTCAGTCAGCCGCTCCAGGTATTCCTCGGCATCTACCGGTTCATCTTCAGAAGTGCGGTTAAGCAGGTTGTGCACCCGCTGGTTATCCGAATTCCGGACCTCATCGACACTGCCGGTCATCAGGATACTGCCGCGGTCCAGCACCGTGATACGGTCGGCGATCTCGAAGGCGCTCTCCAGCTCATGGGTTACCACCACGATAGCGACCTGCATGGCATCACGTATTCGCAGAATCAGCTTGTCCAGATCCGCGGCAACCACCGGGTCCAGGCCGGCGGATGGCTCATCAAAGAACAAAAGCTTCGGATCCATCACCAGCGCACGTGCCAGCGCGGCGCGCTTGACCATACCACCGGACAGTTGTGCGGGCATCAGGTGCTCAAAGCCGGCCATATTCACCACTTCCAGTTTCATGCGGCTCATGATACGGATGGTGTTTTCATCCAGTTTCGTGTGTTCACGCAGCGGCATGCGCACGTTGTCACCTACCGTCATGGAATTAAACAGCGCACCACCCTGAAATGACACACCGATCTTTTTGCGCAAATCCATCCATTCCCGGCCGCTCAGTGTGCTGGTATCTTTTCCAAACAGGCGTATACATCCGCTATCGGGTTGATGCAGGCCCAGCATGTAACGCAGCAGTGTCGATTTTCCCGAACCACTGCCACCCATAATCACCATGATCCCGCCATCCTCAACGCTCAGCGAAACCCCGTCGAGTATCTTCTGGTCACCGTAGTAGGTGACCAGTTCATCGACTTCGATCACCGGCTGCCCGGTCGGTTGTGAATCAGCTTGCATCACTGGATGAGGAAAAATGTGAAAATCATGTCAGCCACCACAATGGAGCCGATACAAAGCACCACTGAACGCGTAGTGGCACGCCCCAGCCCCTCGGCGCCGCCACTGGCGCTGAATCCATTACTGGTGGCCACCAGCGCAATCAGCACACCAAACACCAGGCTCTTGATCAGCCCCTGCCAGATATCCCCCGGCTCAAGCACCGCCAGTACCCGGTCAAAATAGGTCTCCATACTGATATGCAGTTCCATCACGGAGAGCAGGCCCCCGCCCAGTATCGCCATACTGTCAGCCAGGATGGTCAGGATCGGCATCATGATCAGCATCGCCACCAGGACCGGTGCAACCAGGTAGCGTACCGGCGCGACACCGATGACCCGCAGGGCATCGATTTCCTGCGCCATCTGCATGGTACCGATGCGTGCAGCGATAGCCGAACCGGAACGTCCCGCCACAACAATGCCGGCGATCAGCACCCCGAACTCGCGTGTCACCGAAGTGGCGATACCGCTCACAACCTGTGACTCGGCACCGAAATCCCGCAGGGTATATATGCCCTGCATCGCCATCATCGCACCGTTGGCAAATGCGAGGAGGGACAACACAGGAATCGCCTGTACACCGATATCCATCATTTCCGCAAACACCGCCTGCAACCGCACGCGCTGTTTAAACCAGTGACCGAAAATAATCCAGAACAGGCTTTCGCCGAGCAACGCCGCTCCGTAGCCGAAATCCTCGACCCCGGAAGCAAACTTGCGCCCGACCTGTACACTCATGCGGCGGAAATGCGTTGCTGCGAGATTAGCTGCCATTATTCAACCGATCTTCCAGTGAAGCATAAATAACAAACACCTTGTCCAGCCGCGCCAGGCGCAGCACACTCATGGCCGCTTCACTGACACCGATCAGTCCGAATTCCAGATTGTTGGAGCGCGCATACTGGAAGCCTTCCACCAGGCTGGCGACACCGGAGCTGTCGATATACTCCACCGCAGACAGATCAACCATGACGTGTTTCTGTTTTTTCAGACAGGCCAGGATAACCTTGCGCGCATCCGGCGATTTATTCAGATCCACCTCGCCACTCAAGGCTATGACTGAAAATCCCTGCCTGTCTTCAACTGGAAATGGCATGCCAGGCTCCTATGTCCCTGTGTATTTTTTCATCTGAAACAGGTTGCCAACACCTTCCGGCGGATCTATAAATCCGCATTCATCCATCAGGCAGTCGATGAGGTGCACACCCAGCCCGCCCGGACGCACATCATCCAGATCGCGGGAACAGACCTTTTCGACATCCACCTTGTGCGCATAGTCACGTAACTGGATAACCAGCGCACCCTGCTCCTGCATGAGTGTGACATCAATCCTGCCATTTGGATCCATCCTGTAGGCATGCTCGATAATGTTCGTACAGGCTTCATTGACGGCGAGCACCACAGCATCGGTTGCCTGCTCGTCCAGCCCCACCAGGTCAGCGGCATCGCGAATCACACAGCGCAACAATTTCAGGCGGCTGGTCCTGGAACAGAACGTCAGGGAGACCAGTTGATCATTGCATTCCATGCGCTTTGGTTCCTTCAATAATAACCAGTGTCAGGTCATCTTCCACAACACCCTCCGGATCCAGCACTGCATCAACGATGGCCCTGGGACGGTCTGCGAGCGGAAGATGCGAGTGCTCCTTCAGCAAGCGTAACAGACCTTCCGCCTCCAGGCGCCGGTCACCGACCCGGGCTTCAAGCAGTCCGTCTGTATACAGGTATAGACAACCACTGCCCAGTACGAAAGTCTCGTTCGCGAACTCGCTGTCCTGAACAATCCCCAGCGGCGGTGCCTCGGCAGGATACTCCCCGATCAGTGCGGCCGGCCCCATGTGCAGAGCCGGTAAATGCCCGGCGCTGGACAGGGTCACCGCGCCACTTTCAGTGTCGAGTACGCCCGCCACCATGGTGACAAACATGCCATGGATGGAAGTCTCGAAAATTTCGCGGTTGAGCATACCCAGCAACTTGCCTGGATCATGAATTCCTTTACCCAGACAGCGAAACAGGCTCGCAGATTTGGCCATCAGCAGCGCAGCATTCATGCCCTTGCCGGACACATCCGCAAGGCAAAAGGCGACACGCCCGTCAGCAAGCCGATAGTAGTCGTAGAAGTCGCCGGAAACCGCCCGGGCAGACAGATTAAGGCCAATGACCCCGGAAATGCTGGCTGCACAGGGTGGCAGCAGGCTTTTCTGCACTTCACGCGCCAGTTCCAGTTCGCGGTCCAGTTCCCCGGCCAGCCGGTCGCGTTCCGCCAGCGTCTGCTCCAGCCGCCAGGTCAATTCCTGGTAACTCATGTTTTCTTCAGCGAGCCGCAGGTTGGCCTCGCGTAATACCTCTTCAAAGGGCAGCTGTTCGCCCGCCCGCAGACCCATAGCGGTGGCGGCTTCGGCAACGGACTCTGTCACCTTTTGCAACAGGTAGTCGGTCTGTTCGGGACTGGCTTCAAAGTGCTCCTTGAGCAAATCACGCGAGCGTTGCACCGCAACGCGCTTGTTACCACAGCGGTACACGGCGGCCATCCAGTCCGCACAGGCAGCGACCTTGCAAAGCTGGATATCCTGCACATCGGTATCCTGTGGCGGCCCGTCATGATGGTAGCCCATGGCCAGCGCCAGATCGGTCGGCAGATCCCAGCTGGTTGCCAGTGTCAGACCAACCTCGTCGTGCGTGCACTGAAACAGATCGATTTCCAGATCACGGCGCGATTCAGGTGTTGCGCTGGTCAGCAGATCCCAGTTCTGCACCTGCTCCGGTTTCAGGTACAGCATCACCAGCAAACCGAAATCCTGTAACAGACCGGCGGTAAAACACTCATCTGCATCCAGATGGGCCAGACCGGCAAGACTGCGGGCACTGACCGCACGCCATAAGGCATCCTCCCAATAGGCGTCTATATCAAACCCGGGAATCGAGTCCTTGCGCAGGGCGTCGCGCATGGCAATACACAACACCACGTTGCGCAAGGCACGATTCCCCAGCACGGTGACCGCGCGGGCTACCGACTTCACCTGACTGACCAGCCCGAAGAAGGCGGAATTCGACACACGCAGCAATTCTGCGGTCAGTACCGGATCGTTGGCGACTAATTGCGCCAGATCACGGCTGTCTATTCCGGGTTTAGAGCATGCCTGGACAATCCGGATGGCGTCCTTGGGCGGGGCCGGCAAATCGGACGGCCGAACCGTGTATTGCGCGACGGTTTCTTCCATAACCTGTTGATCGTGCATCCTGAACTGTGGTTTTTATCATGTACCGCTACAGTAACGGCAAAAACCGGGCTGGCTAGAGCCAAATTTCAGCGAGTGATCAATAAATTACGGATTTTCTAGATCAGGGCCTGCATGGTTATGGGAAACTGCTCCGCAGCTTCCTCAAAAGCGAAGAACAGCTCGTTTTCCTGCAGACCGATTTCTTCGAGCATGGTCTGTGAAATCTGGATATCGGCCTTTGGCAAACCCATGAAATTCCCCTGTTCGGACTCGTTCACCAGGTGGTTGGCAAGGTACAGGATATGCGCTTCCATACGCGCCACCTGTGCCTGCTGCGGCTCGTGATGCCATTTCACCGCCTCGACCAGTTCTTCCGGCAGCTGCCACTGGTCCATCAGATATCCTGCAACACTGGCGTGACTGAACTGGAAACGTTCGAGCTCGGCCTGATACAGCACTTCCTCGTCACCTTCCGCCATGAGCAGGATATCGCGCATGGCTTCGGGCCGCTGGTGGTAGAGGATAACACTGCCAATATCGTGCATCAGTCCGGCAACAAACAACCGCTCGGGGTGCAGTACATTGGCACGTATCGCCAGCGACCGCGCCAGCAGACCCGTATAGACACTGTGCCGCCAGAAGGTCTCCATTTTCACCAGTTCGTTGGGAATGCTGTTGAACGTCTTGACCGCAGATATGGACAAAACCAGCTGGTAAAGCTCGGCGTTGCCTATCACCGTAACCGCACGCGTGACAGTGTCTATTTTGCGGCTGAAACTATAGAAGGAACTGTTCGCAATGCGTAACAAACGGGCGGTCAGGTTGGGATCAATATTGACCACCGCAGATATTTCCCTGGCCCCGCTCGATGGCGAATGGATCAACTCGAACAGGCGCAGACAGACATCGGGAGGTGACACCAGGCCTTCAACATCGCCCAGCAGCTCTACGATGGATTCCTGCCTGGACCCACCGGCCAGAGGCGTATTTTGACTGATCATAGACGTAAATATCCGGTTTCGTTGAATCATTTAACGACTCCCGAAAACGAAACTGGAGTAAGGCCACAGGTGGATTTTGCAGACCTCATCACACAACCGGGCATCCGGCTGTGATATTTATAGTTTCAGTCGCTAGATATTTATCAGCAGTCAACACTTGGGGACAGCCATGTCAGAGACCGTCAAACAAAATATAGTCAATCTGGAAGATTACGGGAAAATGCGCCGGGGTCTGGGGAAAGGTGCTGGTACCAAGGCGCTGCGCACTGTTCGCGAACTGACTGCTTCGAAACTCGCCCATCATATCGGCCGCATGATGGAAAAAATTGACGACGCCCTGTTTGCACGCGCCGAGAAAGCCGAAAACAACATGATTCAGACCCTGTATTTCGACGCCATGCGCGAGCTGCGCATTATACGCAAGGATATCGAAGAGGATTTCATCAGCGGCTTTAACAGCCGCTTCAACCAGGGCATACCCCGGCAGACCAGCGACAGTGGAAGCTTCAACCTGAACTGGGACGATGACAGCTCTGACCTGTGCCTGGTCGACAAAAAGGATCTGGAGGAAGAACTGGCCATAGCTAACATGGTGACCAAGATCCGCAGCACCAGCAAACAGGCGCTGTTCGCCCTGGATAAGCGCATCGGTTTCCTGATCAGTGATCCGGACCTGGAACGCTGGCAGAACCCGCTGGGTCCGGAGGCTATATGTGACACCTTCCACCAGGCTGCACGGCGTATCGAAACCGGCCTTGAAATCCGCCTGGTAGTCTTCAAGTTGTTCGACCAGCATGTCATCAGCCATCTCAGCGAGCTCTACAAGGAAGTCAATACCAGCCTGGTGGCGATGGGTGTACTGCCGGAAATCAAGGCTTTCATCAAGAGAAACCCGGGGGCGGCCAGCGGCCCGCAACAGCCACCCACAGGTGCACCGGTGCCTGGTGGAGAGATCCCGCAAGACTATGAAACCACTGTTTATGGGCCGGCACAGCCGACAGGTGGCGGTACAGCCGGCGCCAGCGCTGGCTACTACGGCAATGCCGGCTACCACCAGGGCGCCAGCCAGGGATCAATCGGTGCGCTGACGCTCCTGCAGCACGGCAGTGTTCCCGCACAGGGATCGGGCAGCGGTGATGAAGCCTGGGCGGTAGATCCTGCCGATCTGGCCTCTGGCCAGGTCAATATCCTGCATGGCCTCAGAAATTCCTCGCTTGCCGAGGGCCTTGGCAAAGGCGGCGACATGACGATCGATATAGTCGCCATGCTGTTCGACTACATCCTGGACGACAAAAACATCCAGGATGCCATGCGGGCTCTGATAGGCCGTCTGCAGATACCTTTACTCAAGGTTGCATTACTGGATAAAGAATTCTTTACCCGAAAATCCCATCCCGCCCGGCGCCTGCTTAACCGCCTTGCCACCACAGCGGTGGACTGGGATGAACAGAAAGGCAACGAAGACCCTCTGTATCTGAAGATACAGTCTATCGTACAAACCATACTCGACGAATTCGACGACGACATCAGTCTGTTCGAATCGCTGCTGGCGGATCTCGAATCTTTCCTCGGCAAAGAAGAGGAGCAGGCCAGGATTCGTGCCGAGCGATCTGCAAAAGTCATGGAAGGAAAGGAGCGACTGGAAGTCGCCAAATCCACCACGCTGGAGGAAATCGAACCACGCATCAACGATGAACAGAATCTCGATTTCGTTCGCGACTTCGTGACCACATACTGGAAAAATCTGCTGTTCATCACCTGCGCCCG
>CAZWJB010000016.1:0-14898 GCA_964634485.1 uncultured Thiohalobacter sp.
ACTGTGCCCACAAGGAGTTCTGTAAGGACCCGAACGTCAATCCAGACGATGTAATTGTGCTTAGCGAAATGACACTGCATAACCTGGGTCAGGGAGACGAGATCAATGTGCAGGATTTTCTGGACCGCGCGGAAATCCTGTGTGCACTGGGCAAGCACGTGATGATTTCGAATTACGGTGAATTTTACCGCCTCGCACAGTACCTGTTTCGCTATACGAGTATGCCGGTAGGGATCGCTCTGGGCCTGCCAACGCTGATGCAGATTTTCGACGAGAAATACTATCAGAATCTGGAAGGAGGAATCCTGGAAGCCTTTGGCAGGCTGTTCAGGAATGACGTAAGCCTGTACGTATGCCCTGCTCTTGACGAACAGACAGGAGAGCTGAACACGATACACAACGCGGGCATTCAGGAGCACTTACGCCATTTGTATCTTCATTTGCTGGAAAATGGCTATATCAGGGAACTGGTTGCCGTTGACGAAGAGCAGCTTTCCATTTTCTCCCATACCGTGCTGGAAAAAATTCGCAATGGTGATTCGGACTGGGAATCCATGGTACCGGAGAAGGTGGCGAAAATAATCATGGACAAACGTCTTTTCGGTTACCGGGGCTGAGGTCGACCAGTATCCCTCCATCAGTCAGCAACAGGTAGGTCTTCACTGTACGATCCGGCCAGAGCCTGTGTACTCCTTCGCGGTAGAGGTCCAGCTGTGGTTTATAGCGTGAAGTGAGCTGCTGTATTTGCGACTCATCAGCGATTCTGTGTGTTTTGTAGTCTACCAGGTGAATAATGCTGTCGCTCACGATCAGGCGATCAATGATTCCGTAAACAGTTTGTTGCTCATGCAGGTATTGAATGGGCGCCTCGTTATATGCCTGCATGTCGGCAGCCGGTTTCAACAGCCAGGCCAGGTCTTTACTATCCAGCAGGTCTGTAACCTCCCTCCAGCAGCGTTGCAACTCAGGGTCGTTTATGGCCAGGCAGAACTCGCCCGCAAGCTGTTGTACAAGGTGAGGCGCTTGCGCCGAGAGGGCACCCTGGGGTGCAAGGTGAGGCGCTTGCGCCGAGAGGGCACCCTGGGGTGCAATGTCCTGGCCGGCCTGCTGCTGCGTAGCCAGTTGCAACATGCGATGAATGATCAACCCCCGTATGCGTCCTCCTGGACTTACAGACTCAAATTCACTTTCGCCCACACTACGGCTGGGCGTGATCTCATGCGATACAGGCTGAACGGAAAACGGTTGGCCAAGGCGCGGGTCGATATTGACAGTGCTCGCTACCGGGTTTTCGGTTGTGGTTCTGACAGCAGGTTCGCCAAAGCTGTGTATCCAGGTGTCACCGGGTGAGGGGTCGTCACACAGGGCTGTGGCGATCTGTCCGTACCAGCCGGCGGAACGGTTTGCCGAGGAAGGTGCGCAGCCGGAAATTACCAGCATGTTTTTGGCACGAGTCAGGGCCACGTAGAGGAGATTTGCAGATTCCCGTTGTTCCTCTTCCTGCTCCAGCGCGTAGCGGGCGTTGCTGATGTTGTCGCGCAGTTTGCTGTTGCTCAACAACATGAAATCGTCCGGACGGTCAGCTTCAGCCGGCCAGCGCACCAGTGTCTGACAACCGGGGGGGCTGCTGCCCTGACTGGTGCTGTCGGCCAGAAATACTACAGGTGCCTCGAGACCCTTGGCGGCATGGATGGTTAGCAGGCAGACGCGCTGCTTCTGGTCGGTTTGCGTTGTTGCCTGATTCGGGCCTTCCTTTTTAAGGTTACGCAACTGGCGAACGCGATCAAGGAAACGTGGCAGGGTGGGATAGCGGCCGGCGTCCATTTCGAGCGCCAGTTCGATGAAACGTGTCAGGTTGGCCTGTACGCGCGCAACCTGGGTTGCCGGAAAGGCGGCCTGATACCGCAGCAGCAGGTTGGATTCGTGGAAGATGCGTTGCAGCAGGTCGTGTATCGGTATACGGCCGGCCAGCGATCGCCAGTTAGCCAGCAGACGCTGTGCGCGTGACAGTGGGTGGTTTGCATCGAGCGTGCTGCAAACGGCATTGAGACGCTCGATCCAGGGGCCGTCCGCTGTACGCGCCAGCAACATCAGATCATCGTCGCTGGCTGAAAACACGGGTGACCGTAGTACCTGTGCCAGGGACAGATTGTCCTGCGGTGTCATCAGTACAATCAGCAGGGCTTCCAGGTCGCGGATCTCCAGGCTCTGCAACAGACTGCCGCGGTCCAGGCTCAGGTAGGGTATACCGCTATCGCGCAGTGCGGCCTCGTAGTCAGCGAGGTGGGTGCGGGAACGCATCAGGATCAGGATATCGTTGTAGTCGGCGGTTTTCTGCTCAAGCAGTTGCTGTATGCGCCCGGCGATAGCCTGCCCCTCCCGGTAGTGGCGGCGATCAATAGCTACTGTCCGGGGCTGTTGCAGCGGGTTACGCAGACCCGGCATATTACTTGCCGGGCTTTCAGATTCTGCTTCGATCAATGGCCAGAGCTCTACCCGCCCCCAAAGCTCCTGCTGGTGAGTTGAATGCGTCTTGAAGTTGGTTAACAGCTGTTCCATTTCGGGGTGCTGGAAGATCCAGTTAACACAGTCGATGACTGCGGGGGAAGATCGCCAGGAGTGATCCAGATTAATACTGCCTGCGTCCAGATGCTGCTGCATCCACTCTGACGCAATGTTAAGCAGGCGCGGATTACCGCGTCTGAACCGGTATATTGACTGTTTGGCATCGCCAACAATAAACAGACTGCGCACGCGTTCACTACCGGCGGCCATTTCTTCCAGTAACGGCAATATCAGCCGCCACTGGGTCGGGTTGGTGTCCTGGAATTCATCGATCAGCAGGTGATCGATGCGCTGGTCCAGTTTGTACTGTATCCAGTGGGCGTGCTCGGGATGGTTGAGCAAGCAGCAGGTGTTCCACTCGAGGTCGGCAAAATCCAGCAGGCGTCGTTCGCGTTTAATGCGCTGGTAGTATTCGAGCATGCGCTGACCGGCGCGGTACCAGGCTGTGTTGACCTGCAGGGTGCGCTGACGGTTCTGTTGTTCGATGACCTGTTCCAGCTGTGCGCAGAACCACTCATGCAGTTCCAGGAAGCGTTCCTCACCGGCTTCGCCCATGGACTTGCGCTGGGCCTTTTTTGAAGAGCGTTTACGGCGTTCGCCGCTGGTAGTGAAAAATACCGACTGTACGTTCTGGATGACTGCTTCAGCATCCTCAACGTTTTTCAGCAGGCTTGCAATTGATGCGATGGTTTTCAGATTGGTCTGGGTAGCGTGGCGCCCCAACAGGCTGGTAAACTCGCCCAGCCTGTCATGCGTTGCACTGTTCCAGAAGCTTTCGGCGGCCGAAGCCTTTTGCTCCAGTTCCAGTCGCCGGCGCAGACAGGCTGTTGCCACTGCAGCAGGGTCTTTGCTCTGTTGCGTGAATGCCCACCAGTCGCTACGGTGTTCGACAAAGGTAAACAGGGCGCCCCGGGTGTTGTGCAGTCCGTTGAGCGAACTGAACAGGAAATCCAGCGCTTGCGCCAGCGCTTGATCGGGTTCGGCAGTGGCTTCGGCGAACAGGGCGTCCCAACTCTCGGTGATCAGCAGACCGGTTTGTTCGACGAGCTCGAAACCGGGTGGCAGCCCGGCTTCGAGGGGAAAGCGCTGCAACAATTCCTGACAGAAGCTGTGAAAGGTCGTAGATCGCAGGCTCTGTTCGCTGCGCAGGGTGGATTCGAAAAGCCTGCGTGCCTGCTGACGTAGCCCGGGCGTCGGTGATTCGCCGATACTTGTCAGCGCCAGATCCAGTTGCTGATCGTCAGCCTCCAGCAATTCCCGCAGGCGCTGGTTCAGGCGCTGCTGCATTTCCCCTGCGGCCTTGCGGGTGAAGGTGATGGCGAGAATGCTGTCGAGCCGGGCGCCATTCAGCAACAGGCGCGTGAGCCGGGCAACCAGTTGCCAGGTTTTTCCGGTGCCCGCCGAGGCGAGTACGCTGAAACTCCTGTCAGGTTGCGTGGCGAGCGGTGTATCAGGCATTGTCACTGTTTCCGTGCAGCCACATGTCGCGACGGCAGATCCCGGTAAACTCGCAGTAACTGCATACCTTCGGGTCACCCCAGGCAGGTAATGCGGTGCTTTCCTGCAGTGCTGCATCAAGCTGTGTCAGCCGCTGCCCGACATCGTGCAGCAGTTGTTGCAGTTCTTCACCTTCGGCACAGCTCTGCTGCCTGGCCCGATCCCTGGTGAACTCGAGGTAGTCGATCCGGGCTACGGGCGCGTCGAGTAACAGTGCATAGCTCGGCAACTGCACGGCCTCACCGCTCAGGACGGCATCGGTTGCAGGTGGTTTGCCGGTTTTGTAGTCGACAATGGCGATAGCACCGGAAGCCTGTTCGACACGGTCGATCCGGCCCCGCATCCGCAACAGGGGACTGAATTCACGTTCAGCCGTGACTTCGACATTGCGTAGTTGCCACTGGTGCTGGCGCTGGATTTCCCATTTCAGGTAGTCAGGCAATACCGCCAGCCACTGTTTGAGCCAGCTGCGTGCCTGGAAATTATCCTTTACCGCTTCCCTGAACACCGCATGGCTGATTTTCTCCAGCAGCCGCATTGCCTGATCACGCCGGGATTCATTCAGCTCGCCTGACCAGGGCCCGGGCAGCCATTCCACGTTACTGTGAAAGGCTTGCACGATATAATGCACCAGGGAACCGTAGTCACTCTTGCTAAGCGCTTCACGGATTTCGTCCTGTGGTTTAAGGCCCAGGGTGTCAGCGGAAAAATAGCGATAGGGGCAGTCGATAAGGCGCTGGTGGGTGTAGACGGACCAGGTGTCGGGTTGCATGGATGAGGTTGTTCGCGGGGCAGGGGATGTCTGTAGTTGCGGCAGGTCGGCGCTATCAGGTGAGACTGGATACGCTTCCGGTTGTACCACCAGGTGCCCGAGCTCGGTGTCATCCAGGCTGGACCGGTAAGCATTGTGGTAGAAGGTTTCCAGCAATTCCAGCCACGGGCTGACACTGACGGGTTCGCCATCGCGTTCACGGTGACAGGTGAGCAGCACGTGCTCCGCACTGTGCAATACGCGGCAGAAATGGTGCAGCTTTACGGCAACTTGCTGCGACCAGGTCGGTAATCCCAGTGCGGAACGTACGCGCTGATTGAAAAATGCGAGACTCGCCGGAGCCCCGGGCATGTGGTCGCGGCTGCAGCCGGCAACAATAGTTGCCGCGAAGCGTTGCAGGCGGCTTTGCTCCAGCGTCAGCAGACATACCGGGCTGGATGAGGGAGCCAGGCGGAAGGTGGTGCGTTCCAGATTGCAGCCCAGCCAGTTACGGAATTCCGACCACTTGAGCGGCACGCTGGAATAAGCTGCAGCCTGCTGTAACTCGTCCAGAACTTCCAGCAGACGCTGCCCGGCCAGATCGCCGGCCAGGCATTGCCAGGCACCGAGTTCCTGCAGGCTTTCACCTAACGCAGTGAGGTAATCGTTTGCTGGATGAGATCCGTGCAGTAATGGTACGAGTGGACTGGCAGCATGATCAATCAGGTTCAGCATCTGATGCACAGCTTGCTGCATGGGTTTTGACCAGTCGGGCAGGCGTTCGCTGCGCCGGTCCAGGTGGTGCCGGTAACGGTTCAGACCACGGGCAATATTTTCGTGCAGAATAATGTCCTGTTCAAAACGCCGCACGCGGGCCAGGTGTTCATCGCGGTCTGCAAAGCAGACGAAAGACGATTTCAGAACATCCAGCAGTGGCGCACAGGCAAAGTCTTCCTCGACGGTTTCCAGCCAGCGTTCCAGGGTGGCCGCGGCGCTGGTGGTAGACAGAGCCCAGCCGCCGCTGTCATCGAGTTCGATGTGCGAAGTTTCCAGCATAGCGCGCACGCGGCGCGCCAGGCGCCGGTCTTCGGTGACGATAGCGATGGGCTGGAGATCTTCCAGTAACCAGCGCCGGACCTGCAGTGCGACGGCCTGTGCTTCCTGTTCCGGGCCGTTAGCCTGAAAGGTTTTCAGGCGCGGGCCTATGGCGTCCTGTGGGTGCAGCCGGGCAAAGTCCCGCGCCCGCTGTTGCAGATTGTCCGGGGAGGTATCGAACAACGCGCTGATGAGGTTATCCAGATCATTGCTGGTGAATGCGGTGCTTGTCGGGACTTCGACACCGAGCTGATTCAGAATGTCTCTGACCGGCCTGTCCGGGTGATATCCGTCCTGCCGTGCATCGCCGTGCAGCAACAGATGTGCTTTACCAAGATCGAGCAGGGTACGCAGCCAGTGTGTTTCGCCGGGAGAGAATTCTGTATGGCCGATCAGCCACAGGTCGGTGGTGCCGGGCTTGCGCAGATGGTCTGCAAGTCGCCGTCGGTTGGCAGTTGCTGGGTCCAGCAGTTTTTCGGCTGTCAGTTGCTGCCTCCAGGCATGCCACAGGGTGTGCAGCATAAAGGCTTCCTGTTGCAGTGAAGCTGACGGTTCGGAAACGGCATAACAGTTTTTCAGCCGGGTATGAAAGCTCTCAAAGTCATCAGGAATTTCGAACTCGTTACGGGTCAGTTCGTCAAACAGCGTCAGTAACCGGCCTGCCAGTTGCCAGGGATCAGTTGCGATATAAATCCGGGCTGCATTGCGCAATGCATCTGCCAGCACCAGTTCGCGGGCGGGTTGGTTCAGGATAGTTTCCGGTACCGGACCCAGACGTGACAGCCACGCATCCATGCAGTCGATAGAGGGCCCCAGTAGTGCCTGAAAGCCTCTTTGTGCAGCCTGTCCGAGCAGCTCTGCCCGTAGCTGAGAGACGCATTGGTCTGACGCGATCAGTACCTGACAATGGCTCAGGTCCGGCAGGCGGTCCCGGTAGTGGTCGAGGATCTGTTGCGCCGCAACGGCAAGAGGATCCTGGCTGAATGGGATCAGGGTCAGCAGGGGCAGTGCTCCTTGCAAGGAGTACTATCGCTCCAGGAGGTCGAGCTTGCCGGGCTTGCCGTTCCACTCATCGGCATCGGAAGGGGCGTCTTTCTGTTGAGTTATCACTGGCCAGTTCCGGGACAGTTCTTCATTGAGGGCCAGGAAGATCTCCTGGCCGGACGGAAGGTCATCCTCGGGGAAAATAGCTTCTACGGGACACTCTGGTTCGCACAGAGTGCAGTCAATGCATTCTTCGGGGTCAATCACCAGAATATTGGGGCCCTCATGGAAACAATCCACCGGACAGACTTCCACACAATCCGTGTATTTGCACTTGATGCAATTTTCCCCCACTACATATGTCATGTCAGGCTCCTGATTGAACAGGCGCCCATAATACACGGATTGCATAGGGTGGTGCAGGGGTAATGGTCTACGGACAGGCGCTTTTAATCGGTGCGGTGCGGGGGTGTGCGACTTCAATACAGTTGCGACCATTTTCCTTGGCCTTGTACAGCATCTTGTCGGCAGTCTTAATCAACTCATCAGTACCGGAGCTTTCTTCCGGATACAGTGTGGCGACGCCGATGCTGAGTGTGACATGATCAGCTGAATCGGAGTTTTTGTGCGGGACTTTCAGGTCGGCAATATTTTTGAGCATTTTCTCTGCTATCGTCAGTGCGCCTTCACTGATGGTGTCGGGAAGAATCATGACGAATTCCTCGCCCCCGTAACGACTTACCAGATCAGCAGGACGATGTACGGTTTTCTGTAAACTGTCAGCGACCTTCTTGAGGCAGTCGTCGCCGGCCTGGTGGCCATAGCTGTCATTGTAGCGTTTGAAATAATCAATGTCGGCAAACAGCAGGGACAGGGGCAACTCGGAACGGATGGCTCTCTGCCACTCCTGTTCCAGCGTTTCATCGAATTGCCGTCGGTTAGCAAGGCCGGTCAGTCCATCCATTGACGAAAGACGTTTCAGTTCACGGTTGCTATGGGCCAGCTCATTATTGATTGCGGACAGCTGTCCCTGCATTTTTTTCATGGCCCTGAATGCGGTATCGCGCTCCTTTAACGCCAGATAACTTTTGGCGTGGGCCCGGATCCTGGCCAGAAGTTCGATTTTCTCCGGCAGTTTTACCAGGTAATCAGTAGCGCCATTGGCGAAGGCATCGCTCTTGATAGTCGGATCGTCCTTGCTGGACAGAACGATAATCGGGATATCGCGCGTGGTCGGGTTGTTGCGGTAAAAACGGACCAGGGTCATGCCATCGATATCAGGCATCACCAGGTCCTGCAGAATAACCGTTGCTTTAACAGCAACGGCTTCCCTGACGGCCTGTTTGGGATCTGAACAGTAGTGGAACTCGATATCCGGCTCGTCGGCGAGCATGCGGCGGATGCCTTCGGCGACCATGGCCTGGTCATCGACCAGCAGCACAATCGCCCACCTGCCTTCGTCGGCGCACCCCAGGGCGCCTTCTCGCGAGCTCACCTTGCCCGGTGCTTCCCCGTTTGTGTCTGTTTCCGTTGTCATCCTGATGTTAATTTATCCCTGCCTCTGCTGGAGGCCTGTTCCGCCCACTCGGCCAGACGCGACCCGATGTCCCTCAAAGGCAAAATTTCTTTAGCTGCATCAAGCTCTTTTGCGGCTTTCGGCATACCGTAAACGGCACATGTTTTCTTATCTTGAGCAAGGGTTAACCAGCCACGTTCGCGCATGGCCTTGAGCCCGGCCGCACCATCTTTCCCCATACCGGTGAGCAGGACCCCAACTGCCTGATCTGGCTGATGTTCTGCGAGACTGTTGAAAAAAACATCAACCGAGGGCCGGTAGGCCAGTTCACGTGGTTCCGGCGTGTAGTTCAGGGTGCCGCCGGCAGTTAGAATCAGGTGGTCTTCGCGTCCGCACACCAGTGCCGTGCCAGGTTCAAGCCGGTCGCCGGGTTTAGCCTGGCGTACCGGCAGCGGCGCGTGTTCATCGAGCCAGTCGGTAAAACTGGCGGAAAACTGTTCATCAACGTGCTGTACGATGGCGATAGCGACCCCGGGGTTGGCGGGCAGAGCCTGCAGCACTTCCCTGAGTGCAGAAGGACCACCTGTGGAAGCGCCGATAGCGATCAGTGGCACTGCACCACCACCGGTGGCTGGCTGCGGGTTCCCTGCCGCTATGACAGGTCTCCTGCGCTGATACGGTTTACTGTGTAACAGCATGGCGATGGTATCGATCTTGTGGATCAGGGAGTCCCTGCCCTTGCCTTCACCGGATTCGCCCAGAACAGGGGTGTTCACTGCATCAAGGGCGCCGGCACCCATCGCTTCAAACACCTTGCCGGTGTGACCGTTGACGGTGGCGGTGACCACCAGGATGGCGCAGTTGAAGTCGGCACTGATGCGACGCGTCGCCTCGACGCCATCCATCTCCGGCATGATGAGGTCCATCAGGATAATGTCAGGGCAGTGTTCGCTGCAGCGTTGCACCGCTTCATAGCCGTTATAGGCTGTCCACACCAGTTTGTACTCCGCTACGCTATCGACTACCCGCCGCAGACTTTCCGCCGCAACCAGGGAGTCGTTCACTACTGCAATTTTCAACATAAAACTAGTGCTCTATCAACATGATAATTACGGGTTCAGCGTCCCTGTGGTGTTTCGCAGTACCAAAAGCAGGCGCCTTAGAGGCGAGGCGCAGCGCGAAGGCAATGGCCATTCCCTTGTCGAGCACTGCTTACTCCGCTGTACCGATCAGGTCCAGGACGGCTTCGATGAGTGTTTCATCGTGGAAGCTGCCCTTGGTCAGGTAATAATCCGCACCGGCTTCCAGCCCGAGTTGCCGGTCTTCCTCGCGATCCTTGTAGGACACAATCATGATCGGTATCCTGCTCAGGCGTTCGTCCTGCTTGATGAGGCGTACGAATTCAAAGCCGTTCATGCGCGGCATGTCGATATCGCTGATGACCAGGTCGTAATCATCCATGCGCACGGCATTCCAGCCATCCATTCCGTCGACAGCGACGTCCACCTGGTAGCCACGGGTAATCAGCATGTTGCGTTCTACTTCGCGCACCGTGATCGAGTCGTCGACCACCAGGATACGTTTGCTGCGCACATCAGGCCTGTCCTGTTTGTCATGTATACGGTTCAGGCGCCCGCCGGTGATAAGAATATCGATGGAACGCAGCAGGTCGTCGACGTCGATGATCAGGCAGGGATCACCGTTTTCCAGCAGGCTGGCGGCACTGATGTCCTGGATCTTGCCCAGTCGCGGATCAAGGGTATGCACCACCAGGTTGCGTTCACCAATGAAGCGGTCTACGACCAGCCCGAAACGCTGCAGGCGCTCGCCCAGCACTATCACGGGTAGAAAATCGCTGTTCTCGACGCTGCCGGTGCAGCCCAGTACCTGGCTGGCGAACACCAGTCCCACATGCTGGGTACCGAACGTGAAGTACTGTCTGCCCTCCAGGGATTCGACCTGGCTGGTATCGAGTCTGAGTGTACGGTCTATGCGCGACAGCGGGATGGCGTAGGGTTCGCCGCAGATTTCCACCACCAGCGCGCGGATGACGGACAGGGTAAGTGGTAACTGCAGGTGAAAATGTGTACCCGTACCGGCAGTACTGCTGGCGCGTACTACACCGCGCATCTGCTGAACCGTACTGTGGACGATATCCAGTCCGACGCCGCGTCCGGATATCTCGGTGACTTCATCGCGTGTTGAAAAGCCGGGCAGAAACAGAAACTCGAGCAGCTCGGTTTCACTCATCTCCATGGTCATGGTTTCGTTTACCATGCCCTTGGCAACAATGCTTTTGCGCAGTTTTTCCAGGTCAATACCGCGTCCATCGTCTTCCACATGGATCGACAGCATGCCGGAGCTGTGTACTGCAGTCAGCCGTAATGTTGCCTGTTCGGGTTTTCCGGCCTGACGCCGTTCCTCGACCGTCTCGATGCCGTGATCCAGCGCATTGCGCAGCAGGTGATTCAGAGGGGATTCGATATGATCCAGAATATCCCGATCGACCTGTGTGGCGAGGCCTTCTATCCTCAATTCCACTTTTTTGCCGAGTTGCCGGGCGACGTCGCGTATCATGCGCGGGAAACCGCGTGTCACATCGGAAAACGGCCGCATGCGACTGGAAATAACCTCCCCGTGCAGGCGGTTTCCAAGGCTGTGCATACAGCGGTCATGCTCATCGAGTTCCACCAGACGGTCGGAAAGCTGGTGACGGCAACGATTGGCCTTGCGCTGGAGTTCACTGGCGAGTGTCTTGCTGTACTCGGCACTGCCGTTGGCATACAGGTTTTCGTTCAACCGGTCCAGCAGACTGATGAGTTCAGCCTGCCGTTGCTTGATGTGCAGCAGTGCTTCGGAAAATGGATGCAGCCAGCGGGATTCAACCTGCACCTCTCCCGCGAGACCGACCAGACGGTTTAGACTTTCCGACGATACGCGCACAGTTGCCGCATTGGTTGAGGTATCTTCTGCATCGGCGCTGGCAGGTGGAGCAGGGGCTTCTGTAGCCGCCTCTGCGTCTCCCTGCGCAGGTTCCGGTTGCGCTTCCATGCCGTCAGGATCACCGGCGCGCGATTCCGTCGCTTTTCCTGCCACCGGTTCTAACGTTGCATCCGGCGGTGTTGCGTCCATCCCCTCAACAGTTTCCAGCTGCTCGATGGTCTGTATCTGTTGAGTCAGTGTCGAGAGTTCTTCTGCATCAGCCTGTTGTGTTGAAATGGCAATCAGCTGGTCCACACCCTTCAGCAGCAGATCGATCTGGTCTGGCTGTAGTCGCAGTTCACCCTGTTGGGCTGCGACGAAGCAGTCTTCCATGGCGTGTGCGAGTTTGACGCCGGTTTCAATGTCCACCATGCGCGCGGCGCCCTTGATCGAATGTGCGGCGCGCATCAATGCTTCCAGCTGCTTTTCCGAGTGCGCGTCCTGTTCCAGCGCAAGCAGACCGTCATTGAGGATGGTCGCCTGGTTCTCCACCTCCAGGCGAAACAGTTCCAGCATCGAGAAATCGCTCAGGTCGTCACTCACTGCAGACTCCGGGCCAGGGCGTAGAACAGCAATTCATGGTCGAGCACGCCAACGCGCCTGTTGTCCCAGCACAGGATGCCCCTGGTAAAACAGTGCCGGGACTTCGCTACGGTAGCCGGCGTGCCCTGCAAAGCGTTGTCAGTGTAATGGACGATGCCATGGACTTCGCTGACCGGGAATACAAAACTCTGTCCATCCTTTTCTACGAAAATCATGCGTTCGAGAATTCTATGGTCGGTGGTGTACGATTCGAGCGCCTTGTCCAGTTGCAGGATGGAGCCGATGGAGATGCAGATTTTCAGCTCGCCACGAATATTGACCAGCCCTTTCACCGAGGTACTGGATTTATGCGGCAGACAGTGAATGGCGCGCATCGGGGTGATTTCGTTGACGTACAGGCTGTCGATGGCCAGCCATTCGTCGCCCAGGCGAAACAGGAGTACCGCTCTGGATGTACCTTTATCATTGTGTCTGGTGTGTGTGAAACGTTCGGTCCATTCCCGGCGGTAGGAACCGGGTACCGGGCGTTCCAGCATCTGCCGGCCAGCCGCCGAGTAACGGTCACAATTACGGCAGTGAATAAAGCGTTTCAGTTCCGGGCAACTGGCCTGTTCCGGACTCCACACCCCAACGCGGTTCCAGCAATCATCCAGCGCTACAGCGCCATTCCGGGTCTGGTCAGTCATCCACCGGCTCCCTGGCTGCGGCGTTGTGCACGTTCAGCACGCTCGTGGAAACGCTGTGCGCTGCCCTTGTCACCCTGTCGTCTGCAAATGATGCTGAGCTGCGCAAGTGCTTCGTAGTGACCGGGGTCCAGATATATGGCTTTGCGAAACATCCGTTCCGCTTCAGCCGGATTGCCTGCTGCCTCGCGTATCAGACCCAGCAAATAGTGTGCGCCAGCCTGCCGGTTTTGCTGCTTCAGCAGGGTTTCGCAGAAGCGTGCCGCTTCATCCAGGTGTCCCTGGTCAGCGAGCTTAAGGGCTTGTTGCAACAGATCGGCAGCCTGTTCACCCGTCGTATTCTGGTCCTGTTGTGCGCTATTGCCGAGGTTGTCAGTGAAGGGCAGTGGCTGTGCCGGAACCGGTTTGCCGGGTTTTCGTACAGGCGTCGGTTTTGGTAGTAAGCGCGGCACAGTTGATGTTTCTTCATGCCTGGTTTTTTGCGCACGGCGAAAGCCGAAGCTGCTGGGAAAATCCAGCGCTGTGAAGGGCCGCTCCAGCAGCAGGCTGGTTTCCGAGTGGCCAAGAAACAGTACACCGTTGTGGGTTAGCAGCTGTTCCAGCCGGTCGATGGCCTGGTGCTGGGTAGGCCGATCAAAATAGATCAGCAGGTTGCGGCAAAAAATGATGTGGTAGGGTGCGCGACCTGCAATGAAAGCCTGGTCCAGGATATTGAGCTGCTCGAAATTCACTCGCTCACGAATGTTGTCCACGAGCTGAAAGCGTGCGCCGACGGGATCGAAATAGCGGTCACGGAAGCGGAGATCGGTGCCTCGAAAGGAATTGCTGCCATAGCAGGCGCTGCGCGCCTTTTCGATATTGACACTACTGATATCGATAGCGTCTACCTGCGCGTCACTGGCAGTGACACCGCTGTCGGCCAGGCACATGGCGAGGGTGTAGGGTTCCTCGCCCGTGGAGCAGGGTACGCTCAGAATGCGTAACGGCGAGGTCCGATTGTCGGCGAGCCATGTATGGCACAGCCAGTCGCTGAAAGCGGAAAACGGGTTGCGGTCCCGGTAAAACCAGGTCTCGGGGATCACCACGGTGTCAATTAGCGCATTCAGTTCAGTCGCGGACTGGCTGACGATAGTCTGATAATCATCAATATCCGTGACGCCGCAGTCGCGCATGCGTTGTTCAACGGCCTGGCAAATGGTGCTGGAGCCCACCGTCGAACTGTGCAGCCCCATCTTCAGTTGCAGCAGCTGTTCTATTGTTTCAATTGCCGGCAGTGACACTAGCCTGCCTCCGCCGGGAACAGCTGTGACTGAATGGTTTCGGGTAACAGTTCACTGATGGTGATGCGCTGCACCAGCCCTGGTTCGTGGCGTGCAGCGTGGCCGAGATACGGTGCTTCTTCCATGTTCAGGCCGGTGCTGGTGAAGGCCGCCTCATCCATGTTGACGGTTTCGGTAATGCGTTCCGCCAGCAGACCAATGACACGCTGAGTACCGTCCGCCAGCGGGTAGTTCACCAGGATGATGCGGCTGGTGAAGGAGTTGTTGCAGGGACTGTTGTTGATCAGGCGGCACAGATCGATGACCGGTACGTGCAGACCACGGTAGTCGAACAGCCCGCGGATACAATCGGGCGCCATGGTGATGGCTTCCAGTTCCACGTGCGGAGCCACTTCCACTACTTCCAGGGCGGGGATGGCGTAACGGCTGTTGCCCAGCTGAAACAGCAGCATCAGCATAGCTTCGTTACCCTCAGGAACTGACCTGGAAGTGGGATGCGCCTTCCTGAAGCCGACTGGCCGCTTCATTCAGTTGCATAATGGCGCCATTCGACTGGCGCAGTGAGTCAGCGGTTTGCTGCGCTGATTCACTGAGCTGGACAATGGCATCACGAATCTGGTTGCCACCCTTGGCCTGTGATGTCATGCCTTCGTTGACTTCTTCGAAGCGTGGAATCAGGGTGTCCACCTGTTCGATAATGTGCGCCAGCTGAGCGCCGACCTGGCGTACATCGTCGACGCCGTGGCGGACTTCTTCGGAAAATTTCTCCATTCCCATAACGCCGGCTGATACCGCTGACTGCATTTCCTTTACCATTTGCTCGATATCCCAGGTGGCGACTGCGGTCTGATCGGCCAGGCGGCGGATCTCGGTAGCAACCACCGCAAAACCGGCGCCGTACTCGCCGGCCTTCTCGGCCTCGATGGCAGCATTCAGCGACAGCAGGTTGGTCTGGTCGGCGACGCGGTTGATGGTGGTGACCACGGTATTGATGTTGCCCGC
>CAZWJB010000017.1:0-14695 GCA_964634485.1 uncultured Thiohalobacter sp.
CCTGCCAGGCGCGCAGACTGGCGTCCTGGGTAGCGGGCGGCATGGCGCAGCCGTGATAGGTGCGATAGCGGTAAAAAGCCTCGATCAGATCTGCATCCCCGGCGACAAAACCGGAGCGCAGGCCGGGTGCGTTGGAGCGTTTGGAGAGGCTGTGAAACACCAGGCAGTTGCGGTAGCTGTCATTGCCCATGGCTGCCGCCGCTGCCAGCAGGCCGGGCGGTGGTGCATTTTCATCCTGGTAGATCTCTGCGTAGCATTCATCCGCGGCGATCACGAAATTGTGTCGTTGTGCACGTTCGATCAGCGCCTGCAGCGCCTGCAGGCCAGTCACCCGCCCGGTCGGGTTGCCGGGCGAGCAGATATAAACAAGCTGACAGCGTTCCCAGATCGCGTCGGGTACAGCATCGAAGTCGGGCAGGTAATCGCTGCCGGCCGTGGTATTCAGAAAGTACGGTTCTGCGCCAGCAAGCAATGCAGCGCCTTCGTAGATCTGATAAAAGGGGTTCGGCATTAATACCAGTGCTTCCGGGTCACCGTCGACCAGGCACTGTGCAATGGCGAACAGCGCCTCGCGTGTACCATTGACGGGAAGGACGTTGTGCAGTGGACGCAGGCTGCCCTGCGCCAGGGCAAAACGTTTTGTCAGCCACGCGCAGATGGTTTCACGCAGCGCCTCGCTGCCGCGTGTCAGCGGGTATCTCGACAGACCGTGCAGGTGCTCGATGACGGCCTCGGTGATAAAGCCTGGCGTCGGGTGTTTCGGTTCGCCGATGGAAAGCCGGATCGTCTCCAGTTCGGCCGGTGGCGTCACGCCTGCATGCAGTCTGGCCAGGCGCTCAAACGGGTAGGGCTGCAGACGTGTTAGATTAGGGTTCATGAAACAACAGTGCGCTGAAATCGAAGCGGAAGTATACGGAATCCCATGAATCGGTCCAATTATCAAATCCTGCCCATACTGAGCCTGTTGCTGACTGCTGTGTTGTGGGGGCTGGTCTGGTACCCGTTACGCCTGCTGGAAGTGCAGGGCTTGAGCGGCCTGTGGCTTTCTCTGGCCAGTTACGGCGCGGCGCTCGCCGTGGGACTGGTCTGGTTATGGCGTGGCCGGGGAGACTGGCAACACAACGCCCTGGTGCTGGCCCTGATGTTGCTGGCAACAGGCTGGACCAATGTCGCCTTTGTGCTGGCGATTCTCGATGGCACGGTGGTGCGGGTATTGCTGCTGTTTTACCTGTCGCCCCTGTGGGCGCTGGTACTGGGTTGGGTAATACTGGGAGAGCATCCGGGGTCCAGTGGCCTGCTGGTCTTCGTTGTGGCGATTGCCGGCGCCGCGATCATGTTATGGGATCCTGCCCTGGGCATGCCCTGGCCACGGGATGAGGCGGACTGGCTGGCGGTATCCTCCGGGTTTACGTTTTCCTTCGCCAACGTCATGGTACGCAAGGTCCGGCATGTTTCCATCTACACCAAGTCTTCGGTCAGCTGGCTGGGTGTGGTGCTGGTGGCAACGGTGTGGATACTGGTGGTGCAGGAGCCCTTTCCCACTGTCCAGCTATCGGCCTGGCTGGGCACAGCACTGCTGGGCTGGCTGGGTTTTGTGGTTATGACAGTCACGGTGATCTATGGCGTCAGTCACATGCCGGTACACCGCTCGGCTGTGATCCTGCTGTTTGAGCTGGTGGTAGGTGCTGTGTCGTCATTGTTGCTGACCAATGAACGGGTTCAGGCCCAGGAGTGGCTGGGTGGTGCGCTGATTCTGGTGGCGGCATATCTGGCCGCCCATGCCCAGGTTGGGGAACATAGGAAATGACGGAGTTTTTATGCCTGCATCACACCAGTGTAGTAGTGGCGGAACTGGCTACCGCCTTGCGGTTTTATGTCGATGTGCTTGGCCTGGCTGTGGACGACGCACGGCCTGATCTGGGTTTTCCCGGCGCCTGGCTGAAGGTTGGTGAGCAGCAGATACATTTGCTGGAATTACCGAATTGCAATTCTGTCACAGGTCGTCCCGCACATGCCGGGCGGGACCGGCACACGGCGTTGCTGGTGACAGGCCTGGCAGTGCTGGAGCAGCGTCTGGAAAAGAGTGGTGTCAACTTCACCCGCAGCCGCTCGGGACGTCGCGCGGTTTTCTGCCGGGATCCCGATGGTAATGGTATCGAACTGATTGAGCGTGAAGATTCCGCGTGCTAATTTCAGCAGGCAGGTTTGGGCTGAGCGCAGCGAAGTCCAACATCGCGCCCCAGGGCGCCTTCTCTTTCGCCTGCGGCGGAATTCACCTTGTACGGCGGCTTGTTGGGCTTCGCTGCGCTCAGCCCAACCTACGTTTGGTTACGACCCGTCCTGGTCCAATGCCTTGATCAGCTGTTCCCGCAATTCACCCTGTTCTTCCTCGCTGAGCGGCCCACCCTTGTTGCCGGTGACATAAAAGACATCCTCGGCCTGGGAACCAAAGGTCGCAACCTTGGCATTCTGGAGTTTGACGCCACAGCTGTGAAACACTTTGCCAATGTTGGACAGCAGACCCGGGTAGTCGGTGGTATAGAGTTCCACCAGGGTGCGATGACTGGCCTCATCGGGGTAAAAGTGCACACGTGTAGCCACCTTGAAATGGCGCGTGCGGCGTGTGGCAGGTCGTGATACAGCGGCTGGTGAACTCTCGCCGGATAACAGTTCCTCCTGCATCAACGCGACCAGTTCCTGTGCCTGGTAATGATCGGTAACCGGCTCTCCCTCTGAACTCAGCAGGTAGGTATCCAGCGCATAGTCGCGCTGCGAGGTGATGATGCGCGCGTCGGTGATCGTCAGTCCCAGCTGATCGAGCAGTGCAGTGGTGCGGCTGAACAGCCGGTCGGTAACAGGGGTGTAAATAAACAGTGCGCTGCCGCCGCGTTCCGACTGCCGGCGCAGGTCGACACGCACGCCATCGCTGTTGCCCGGTTCGAGAATGACTTCCGCTTGCCATACCACTTCATCGACGTTGTGGCGCAGGAAATACTCCTCGGGGAAATCACGCCACAGTGTCTGTAGCTGTTCAGCGGTGAAACCCTTGCTGTGAAGTTTCGCGAGTGCAGCGTTCTTGATGTCGCTGATCAGTTCATCGCGGTGCAACGGGTTTTCCAGGCCGCGCTGCAGGGCGCGCCGGGTGGCGTTGTACAGCTCGCGGAACAGTGAGTCCCGCCAGTTGTTCCAGAGTGTCGGGTTGGTGCCGCGCACGTCGGCCACGGTCAGCAGGAACAGATAGTCCAGGCGTGTCCGGTCGGCCACCTGGCGGGCAAAGTCATTGATCACGTCCGGATCTGATATGTCCCTGCGCTGTGCAATATGTGACATCAGCAGATGATGCTCGACCAGCCAGGCGACCAGGCGCTGGTCGTAGGCACTCAGATTGTGCCGTTCGAGAAACTCCTGTGCTTCAACCGCGCCCAGTTCGGCATGATTGCCGCCGCGTCCCTTGCCGATGTCATGGAAAAAACCGGCCAGGTACAGCAACTCGGGTTTGGGAATGGTATCGGATATCCTGCTGCACAGCGGGAACTCGTGTGCGCACTCCTTGACGCTGAAGCGGCGCAGATTGCGCACCACAAACAGGGTGTGTTCATCCACCGTGTAGGCGTGAAACAGATCGTACTGCATTTGTCCGACAACCAGCTCAAAGGCCGGGTAATAGGCTTCCAGTATGCCGTAGCGGTTCATGCGTCTCAGTTCGTGGGTCAGGCCGGTTGGCTGGCGGAATATTTCCATGAACAGACTGCGCGAGCGAATATCCCTGCGGAAACTTTCATCGATCAGATAGCGGTGATCGCGCACCAGGCGGATGGTCGCGGCTCGTACCCCGATCAGCTCGGGGTGTTGCTGCATTATCAGAAACAGTTCCAGCAGCGCAAACGGATAGCGCCTGAATACATTGTCGCCGGTAACTTCCAGAAAGCCCTTGCGTGATTGAAAGCGACGGTTGATGGCGACCGGCTCTGCCGGGTCATCTGCGTACAGGATGACCTCCCTGAACAACTGCAGCAGCATCTCGTTGAGGCGGCTCAGCTCCTGGATGGTATGGTAGTAATCGCGCATAAACCATTCAACCGCCAGTTTGTGGTCCCGGTCCTGGTAGCCGAACTGTTGGGCGAGAGTGCGCTGGTGGTCGAACAACAGACGTTCTTCGCGCCGGTTGGTGACGGTGTGCAGGCCGAAGCGTACTTTCCAGAGGAAACATTGCCCGTCAATCAGGGCGCGGTATTCTCCCTCGGTGAGCGAGCCCTCGCTGACCAGGTCTTCCAGGCTGCTGAAGCCGAAGTGGCGTTTCATGACCCAGCCGATCATTTGTGCATCGCGCAGGCCGCCGGGGCCTTCCTTGACATTGGGTTCGAGGTTGTAGACCGCATCGTCAAAACGTTTATAGCGCTTTTGCTGCTCGGCCAGCTTGGCGGCAAAAAAATCCTGGCTGGGCCAGACCTGGTCCGGGCCAACGCTGGCCCGCATCTTCTGAAACAGCGTTTCGGAGCCGCTCAGCAGCCGCGCTTCCATCAGGTTGGTGGCAACGGTAATGTCCGCTTGCGCCTGTTCCCGGCACTCGCTCAGGGTGCGTACGCTGTGCCCGACTTCCAGGCCGATATCCCACAGCAGCATCAGAAAGGCTTCCAGTTTCTCTCCGGTTGCCGGATTTTCCGCTTCTGCCAGCAGCAGCATGATGTCGATATCCGAGCCCGGTAGCAGTTCGTTACGCCCGTAGCCACCGACTGCGACCAGGGCGCCGTCGAGGTCACCGAGCAGCTTTTTCCAGCAACGCATCAGCATCTGGTCGATCAGCCAGCTGCGGCCACGAACCAGGTCTTCAATACCTGTACCGGAACGGAACTGTCTGATCAGCACCTGGTGAGCGTTTTGCAAAAACTCCCGGCACATGGGAAGGGAGGGTGCGTCACCCTGCAGTGCCTGCTCCAGGTCTGCCATGGCAAACCAGCTGGCGGGCTCAGTGCGCATGTCAGGATTGCCGGGCAGCTGCGGGTTTGCGTCGGCTGCCATCAGATCGATTCGCCGGCCCGCAAGGTAAGGACTTCATAGCCGTTTTCGGTAACCAGAATGGTGTGCTCCCATTGTGCCGACAGGCTGTGGTCCTTGGTGACCACTGTCCAGCCATCCTTGAGAACCTTGGTGTGCCGCTTGCCAACATTGATCATGGGCTCAATGGTGAAGGTCATGCCCTTTTCCAGGCGCATCCCGGCGCCCGGGCGGCCATAGTGCAGTACCTGCGGGTCTTCGTGGAACTCGCGGCCGATGCCATGACCGCAGTATTCACGCACCACCGAATAATTGTGCGACTCGGCGTGTCGCTGGATAGCATGGCCGATATCACCCAGCCTGATGCCGGGTTTTACCATGCGGATCCCGGTGCACATACACTCGTAGGTGATGCCGGCCAGTCGTCTGGCGATTACCGGTGCTTCGCCGACGAAGAAAGTCTTGCTGGTATCACCGTGGAAACCGTCCTTGATAACGGTGATATCAATGTTCAGCATGTCGCCGTTCTTGAGCTTGCGCTCACCGGGGATGCCGTGACAGACCTGGTGATTCACCGAGGTGCAGACCGATTTGGGAAAGCCGCGGTAATTGAGCGGGGCGGGCACAGCCTGCTGCTCGTTGACCATATAATCGTGACAGATACGGTCGAGTTCTGCGGTGCTTATGCCCGGTTGTACGCAGGGCTCGATCATGTCCAGCACGTCGGCGGCCAGACGACCGGCAACACGCATCCTGTCGATTTCTTCCTCTGTCTTGATTGAAACACTCATGGATTTCCCGTCGACGCGCGGTGTATGGCGCCTGTTATTATCCTCATCGAGCCCAGCTGACGGGCTCCTGGAGATTGCTGTTGGCGGTAGTGTATGGTATAAAGCGCGGCTTGTTAACAGATTGTTTCACAACTGTTTGTGGCAGTCTGCTGAACAGAACGGAACGCTGGTTCCAATTACTTAATCCACACATACGCCGACACATGTGGTTGGGTGCCTGATTGAGTTCGGGTTACTGCATGGGGCGTATGGAGGCCCAACCCATACAAGAGGTAATACTTATGTCAAGCATAGATATGCGCCAGATGCTGGAAGCCGGCGTGCATTTCGGTCACCAGGCACGCTTCTGGAACCCGAAAATGGCCCCCTACATTTTCGGCGAACGCAGCAAAATCCACATAATTAATCTGGAAAAAACCCTGCCGTTGTACAACGACGCCATGAATTTCATTGGCAAGCTGGTTGCAAACAAGGGCACGGTGCTGTTTGTCGGCACCAAGCGCTCCGCGCGCGATACCATTCGCACCGAGGCCGGGCGCTGCAAGATGCCCTACGTCAACCATCGCTGGCTGGGTGGTATGTTTACCAACTTCAGAACCGTCCGTCAGTCCATCAAGCGCCTGAAAGACCTGGAAGCCATGGAAGAAGACGGTACTTTCGAAAAAATCGGCAAAAAAGAAGCGCTGATGCTGACCCGTGAGAAGGACAAGCTCGATCGCAGCCTGGGTGGTATCAAGAATATGAATCGCTTGCCCGATGCCATGTTCATTGTTGACGTCGGTCACGAAAATATTGCCGTTGCGGAAGCGAAAAAACTTGGTATCCCGGTGATAGGCATCGTTGATTCCAACAACTCCCCCGACGGTATCGATTACGTGGTTCCCGGTAACGACGACTCGATTCGTGCTATCCAGATCTATGTTCAGGGAGCCGCAGACGCCGTGGACGAAGGACGCAACGCGATGGCACAGGTGGGTGGTACCAAGGAAGACGAGTTTGTCGAAGTATCCGGCGATGCTGCCGGTTGAGTATTAACCGGTTTGTTTTAATCTACTGAACGTTTCAAGAGGTATCAGGCATGGCAATTACAGCAGCGCAGGTTAAAGAACTGCGTCAGCGTACCGGCTGCGGCATGATGGAATGCAAGAAGGCCCTGGTCGAGGCCGACTCCGATATGGAAGCGGCTGCAGAAGCCCTGCGCAAATCGGGTCTGGCCAAGGCCGACAAAAAAGCCGGTCGGGTCGCGGCGGAAGGCTTGATCGTGGTCGAAGTCAGCGTTGACGGCAAAAACGCCGTTATGCTGGAAGTTAATTCTGAAACCGACTTCGTCGCCAGCAAATCAGAGTTTCAGGACTTCGCCAGGGCTGTTGCCCGGCGCATCCTCAAGGATGCACCAGCGGACGTAAATGCCTTGCTGGCGTTACCGCTGGAGGATGGCGGTGAAACGGTAGAAGAAGCC
Organism: uncultured Thiohalobacter sp.; assembly: GCA_964634485.1. Lineage (GTDB taxonomy): Bacteria > Pseudomonadota > Gammaproteobacteria > DSM-19610 > DSM-19610 > Thiogranum. The sequence goes on from CAZWJB010000017.1 coordinate 7,246, forward strand.
CGCCGCGGTCTGATTGCGAGTATCGGTGAGAATATCAATGTTCGCCGCTTTGTCCGTCGCGAAGTGACCGGCGGCACCCTGTCCAGTTACCTGCATGGCGGTCGCATCGGTGTTCTGGTCGAAGTGGAGGGCGGCGACACCGGACTGGCCAGGGATGTGGCGATGCATATCGCTGCGAGCAAACCGTTGTGTGTCGATGAGTCAGGTGTTTCTGCAGAGACTCTGGACAAGGAAAAGGCTATTTTCACCGCCCAGGCGGAAACCAGCGGCAAACCGGCTGATATTGTTGAAAAGATGGTAAGCGGCCGGATACGCAAGTTCCTCGGTGAAATTACCTTGCTGGGGCAGCCCTTTGTCAAGGACCCGGACCAGACTGTTGACAAGTTGCTGAAGGGCGCCGGTGCCCGTGTGCTTGTCTTTGACCGTCTGGAACTGGGGGAAGGCGTTGAGAAAAAGACCGAGAACTTTGCTGAAGAGGTGATGGCACAGGTTCAGGGCGGCTGATTATTTCTCCGCCGGACCGGGACGCGAGGTCGGCTTCCCGGTATGATTTATGGGGTCTGCAACTGCAGGCCCCGTTTTGTAACTGACTAAGACGGAATTATGCAAAACAGCGAACTAGCCTACCGCCGTATTCTCCTGAAACTGAGCGGTGAAGCGCTGATGGGGGAGGGCGACTACGGCATTGATCCTGCAGTAATCCAGCGTATTGCCGGTGAAATCCATGAACTGCTGGAGGCGGGTCTTGAGATCGGGCTGGTTATTGGTGGCGGTAACATTTTCCGCGGTGCAGGTCTTGCACAGGGCGGAATGGATCGCGTCACCGGCGATCACATGGGCATGTTGGCGACGGTGATCAACTCGCTGGCAATGCAGGATGCGCTGGAGAAACTGGGCGGCCAGTGCCGTGTCATGTCAGCCCTGAAAATCAACCAGGTGTGTGAAGACTATATTCGCCGTCGCGCAGTCAGGCACCTCGAGAAAGGGCGTGTGGTCATTTTTGCAGCTGGTACCGGCAACCCGTTTTTTACTACCGACTCGGCCGCCAGCCTGCGCGCTATCGAGTTGGGCGCGGACATCATGCTCAAGGCGACCAAGGTGGACGGTATTTATACCGATGACCCGGCCGTGAACCCCGACGCCAGGCGCTATGAGCATATCGCTTATGATGAAGCCATTAACAAAAAGCTGGCCATCATGGACGCCACCGCGCTGGTTTTGTGCCGTGACCAGAACATGCCGTTACGGGTCTTTAACCTGCATACGCCGGGAAACCTGCGCCGGGTGGTAACCGGTCAGGATGTCGGTACCCTGGTGGAGTGATAGCGATGATTGAGGAAATAAAGGAAGATGCCCGTACCCGCATGGGGAAGAGCATTGAAGCCATGAAACAGGCGCTGAGCAAGATCCGCACCGGACGGGCACACGCCAGTCTGCTCGACCACATCAAGGTCGACTACTACGGATCTGAAGTACCGCTGGCGCAGGCGGCCAATATAACCGTTGAGGACTCGCGCACCCTGATGATTTCCCCTTGGGAAAAAGCGATGGTGCAGGTCATAGAAAAGGCCATCATGAAGTCGGACCTGGGTTTGAACCCGAACACCGCAGGCACATCGATACGCATCCCCATGCCGCCGCTGACCGAGGAGCGCCGCAAGGACATGGTGCGGATTGTCCGCGCCGAGACCGAGGCTACCCGTGTCGCTATTCGCAATATTCGTCGTGACGCAAACAGTGATTTCAAGGAACTGTTGAAGGAAAAGGAAATTTCCGAGGACGACGAACGGCACGCCCAGGACGACATCCAGAAGCTTACCAACCTCTTTGTCGAGGAAGCCGATAAACTGCTGACCGAAAAAGAATCGGAGTTAATGGAAATATAGTGTGGCACAGAAGCAGCTCCAAACAGAGGCGCAACCCGGGCAACAGTCGCTGCCACGCCATGTAGCCATCATCATGGATGGCAACGGGCGCTGGGCCAAATCCAGGAATCTGCCGCGTTACATGGGACATCGTGCCGGAGTAAAAACGGTGCGCCGGGTTGTAGAAGCCTGCCGGCAGCGCGGTATTGAAGCACTTACCCTGTTTGCATTTTCCAGCGAAAACTGGCGCCGTCCCAGGATCGAGGTCGGGTTGCTGATGGATCTGTTTGTGCGCACGCTCAGGAAAGAAGTCAATCGTCTCGATCGTAACAATGTGTGCATCCAGTTTATCGGTGACCGCAGTGCCTTTGACCCAAAATTGCACAGCATGATGGATGCCGCTGAGCAGCAGACGGCAGGTAACGACGGCCTGACGCTGGTGATCGCAGCCAATTACGGTGGCCGTTGGGACCTGGTAGAAGCCACCAGGCGGTTGGCTGCCAGGGCGGTGGCCGGTGAACTGCGGGTTGACGAGATCGACAGTGAAATGCTTGGCAGGGAACTCAGCATTGCCAACCTGCCCGAGCCGGACCTGTTTATCCGCACCGGCGGTGAACAGCGTATCAGCAACTACCTGTTGTGGCAGCTGGCCTATACCGAGTTGTATTTCACCGACCTGTTGTGGCCGGAATTTGATGCCGCGGCGTTTGACGAGGCGTTGAACTCCTTTGCCAGTCGGCAACGGCGTTTTGGCAAAACCGGCGACCAGGTGGAGCAGTCCAGGCGTGCTTAGACAGCGGCTTGTCAGCGCGTTGGTTATGGTCCCGCTGGTGGTGTTGGCGGTATTGAAACTGGATTCGTCCTGGTTTGCATTACTGGTCGCTGCGGCCATGTTACTGGCGGCCTGGGAGTGGGGGCCGCTGATTCCCCTGCGGGTTAGCGGCGCCCGTATTGCTTACCTGGTGCTGGTCCTGGCCCTGATTGCGCTCAGCTGGCGTTCAGCCCGGGCGGAAATTTTTGTGGATACGGTATTGTGGGCGGCATTGGCCTTGTGGTTGTTCGTACTGTTCTGGATAACCCGGCCGGCTCTGGGTGCTGGCGAGACAGGCGTACATGTGCTGGCCAAGGCCTTGCTGGGTTGCGGTCTGATGGTCAGCACCTGGCTGGCGCTGGTGGTGTTGCACAGCCGTCCGGATCAGGGGGCGTACTGGGTGCTGTACCTCCTGGTGCTGGTCTGGGTAGCTGACAGCGGTGCGTTTTTTGCCGGTCGTCAATTTGGCCATACCAGACTGGCACCGAAAGTCAGTCCCGGCAAAACGTGGGAAGGTGTATTTGGTGGCCTGGTCGCTTGCGCACTGTTTGCCTTTGCCTATGCGCGTTTTCTCGAGTTGCAGGGGGCCGCGATGGCCGGGTTTGTTCTTGTCTCGCTGGTGACGGTGCTGTTTTCCGTTGCCGGCGACTTGCTCGAGAGTCTGTTGAAGCGCCAGCACGGGGTCAAGGACTCGGGGACACTGATCCCCGGACATGGGGGGGTTCTGGATCGCCTTGACAGCCTGTTTGCGGCTGCGCCGATATTCCTGCTGGGTTTGCGGTGGACAGAATTGTGAGAGGACAGCTTGCTGTCACTGTATTGGGCGCGACCGGCTCTATTGGTTTGAGCACGCTCGATGTTGTCAGCCGCAACAGCGACCGTTACCAGGTGTTTGCGTTGACGGCGAACCGCGATGTTGATCGCTTGTTCGAGCAGTGCCTGACACATCAACCGCGGTTTGCGGTGCTGGCTGACGAGGATTCTGCGGATGATCTCCGTCATCGCTTGCACGACAAGGCTCCCGATATCGAGGTACTGGGTGGCCCCGAGGCGCTGGTCAGTGTTGCCGGTATGGATGAGGTCGATTGTGTGATGGCAGGCATTGTCGGTGCCGCCGGCCTGTTGCCGACGCTGGAAGCGGCACGCAAGGGCAAGCGTGTACTGCTTGCCAACAAGGAAGCGCTGGTTATGTCCGGTGCGCTGTTCATGCAGCAGGTGCAGGCGGGCGGGGCGGTACTGTTACCTGTGGACAGCGAGCATAACGCTATCTTCCAGTGTATGCCTCATACTTACGTACCAGGATCGGGTCAACCGGACGGTGTTGAAAAAATACTGTTGACGGCTTCCGGCGGGCCGTTCAGAACCCTGCCGTTTGATCAACTGTCCCGGGTTACACCCGCACAGGCCTGTGCACATCCGAACTGGGATATGGGCCGCAAGATATCGGTGGATTCGGCGACCATGATGAACAAGGGACTGGAAGTGATCGAAGCCTGCTGGCTGTTCTCTCTCCCGGAATCACGGGTACAGGTTATGATTCATCCGCAGAGCGTGGTGCATTCCATGGTGCAATACCGTGACGGCTCGGTACTGGCACAGCTGGGTAATCCGGATATGCGTACCCCGATTGCACACAGTCTGGCCTGGCCGGAACGCATCGACGCCGGTGTCGATGCGCTGGACATGTTAAAGGTTGGACGACTCGATTTTGCAACACCGGATGAGCGTCGCTTTCCGTGTTTGCGGCTTGCACAGGAGGCATTGCGTGCCGGAGGAACGGCTTCGGCAGTCCTGAACGCGGCCAATGAGGTAGCGGTGCAGGCATTCCTGGATGAGGGCATCGCTTTTACCGCCATTCCGGATATTATCGAAACCACTCTGGCACAGGTTGGCTCGCGTGCCGCCGATTCGTTCGAGGTCATTCTGGAAGACGATGCGCGGGCACGCGCCTGCGCCAGCGAGCTGGTCGCTGCACGAACGGGTCAGAGGATGTACTCATGACGGGGTTTGGCGGATCGTTGCTGGCCTTTATCGTTGCCATCAGCGTACTGGTCGCGGTGCATGAATTCGGGCATTTCTGGGTGGCCAGAAAGCTGGGTATCAAGGTGTTGCGCTTCTCCATCGGTTTCGGAAAACCGCTTTGGACGCACCGCTTCGGTAGCGACCGGACCGAGTTTGTTATTGCGGCGTTGCCGCTCGGTGGCTACGTAAAAATGCTCGATGAACGGGAGACGCCGGTCGCCGCGGAAGAGGCTTCCCGGTCCTTTAACCGGCAGCCACTGTGGGCACGGTCTGCAGTACTGCTGGCGGGACCCTTGTTCAACTTTCTGTTCGCCATAGCGGCCTACTGGCTGATGTTTGTCAATGGTGTACCGGGTCTGCGCCCCGTGGTTGGAGAGATAGCACCACACTCAGTCGCGGCCCGGGCCGGGTTTCAGGAGAGCGATGAGTTGCTGAGCATCGCCGGCAAAGCAACGCCCACCTGGGATGCGGCGTCACTGGAATTGCTGGATGCCGCCCTGTCCAGGACGCAGACGGAAATTCTGGTGCGTACGCCTGACGATACGCAAAAGACACTGAGCATCGATTTCGGTGGTATAGATAATGCGCTGGATAAAGGCGGTTTGCTGGGTAATCTGGGTTTTTCCGTATGGCGCCCCAGGATTCCTGCAATCATCGATCGCCTGGTGCCGGATGCGCCGGCGCAGCAGGCCGGCCTGCAGCCGGGTGACCAGGTCATCGCGGTAGATGGACAGCCTGTAAAACACTGGTCCGAATGGGTGGACTATGTACGCGCCCGTCCCGGGCAGACACTGCAAGTGAAAATTCTGCGCGGCGCGGATGAACTGGAACTGGAGCTGGTACCCAGGGCGGTAGATGACAAGGGCGAAATAATTGGACAGATAGGGGCCTACGTGCGCAATCCGGTGGAGCTGCGTGACAGCATGCGCACCGAAGTGAAGTACGGCCCGTTTGAGTCGATCGGTAAATCGGTGCTCAAAACCCGGGATATGGCAACACTTACCTTGCGAACCCTGTGGGGGATGCTGTCAGGTGAAGCGTCGGTGGAGAATATCAGCGGCCCGATCAGCATTGCCCAGTATGCCGCCCATTCGGCCAGTAGCGGGCTGTCCAGTTTCCTGAAATTCCTGGCCATCGTCAGTATCAGCCTGGGGGTGCTGAATTTGTTGCCGATTCCGGTTCTGGACGGCGGCCATCTACTATATAACGTCATCGAATGGCTGCAGGGTAAGCCCTTGTCGGAGTCTGCTCAGCAAACGGGGCAGCAGTTGGGGATAATTTTATTGCTGGCACTGATGAGTATCGCCTTTTATAACGATTTGTCGCGCGTGTTCGGCGCATGAGTTCCAGGGATAGTTGTTGATGTACCGCTTTCTGATTCTGACGATGACAGGTCTGGCGTTGTCGTTTTCTGCCCATGCATTTGAGCCCTTCAGGGTTCAGGACATCCGTGTCGAGGGTTTGCAGCGCATTTCGCCCGGTACTGTGTTCAATTTCCTTCCGGTGCAGGTAGGTAATGAATTCACCGAGCATGAGTCCGAAATCACCATCCGTTCCCTGTACAAGTCCGGTTACTTCAGGATGGTGGAGTTGCAACGCGATGGGGATGTGCTGGTCGTTAATGTTCAGGAAAGACCGGCAATCTCCGATATTGATATCAAGGGTAACGAGGACATAGAGACGGAGCCATTGCTTGATTCCCTGAAGGATATCGGGCTGGCCGAAGGCAGTGTGTTCGACCGCTCCCTGCTCGAGAAAGTTGAGCTGGAACTGGAGCGCCAGTATTACAGTCGCGGCAAATATGGTGTAAAGATCGAGACCACTGTCACGCCGCTGGAGCGTAATCGTGTTGATATCCTTATCGATGTATCCGAGGGTGCGGTGGCGAAGATCAGGGAAATCAACATTGTCGGTAACCGGGTCTTCGACGATGAAACGCTGCTGGACCTGCTTGAACAGAGTACGCCGAACTGGCTGTCGTTTTATACCAAGGATGACCAGTATTCCAAGCAGGAGCTGGCAGCGGATCTGGAGACCCTGCGTTCCTGGTATCAGGACCGTGGCTATATCAAGTTCAATGTAGACTCCACCCAGGTATCCATTACCCCGGACATGAAGGATATCTACATCACGATTAATATAAGCGAGGGGGAACAGTACAAGGTTCATGAAATAAAATTATCGGGCGACCTGGTCATAGCCCCGGAAGAGCTGTTCCCGATGTTTCGCATCAATGCGGGCGATGTGTTTTCACGCAAACGGGTTACCGATACGGTAGCGCGTATTTCAGATCGCCTGGGTAACGAGGGTTACGCCTTTGCCAATGTGAATACCGTACCTGATGTCAACGAAGAAACCCGTGAAGTCGATTTGACATTCTTTGTGGATCCGGGCAAGCGTGTCTATGTACGACGGATCAATTTTGCCGGTAACAGCAAGACACGGGATGAAGTGCTGCGCCAGGAAATGCGCCAGATGGAAGGGGGCTGGTTTTCGGCGGGAAAAGTCGAGCGCTCACGTGCCCGTTTACAGCGTACAGGTTTTTTTGAAGAGGTGAATGTCGAGACGCCGGCGGTGCCGGGTTCAACCGACCAGGTGGATGTGGATTACTCGGTGACAGAGCAGCCATCCGGAAGTATTTCCGTTGGTCTAGGCTTTGCCCAGTCCTCCGGACTTATTCTTAACGGCAGTATTTCCCAGAATAATTTTCTCGGTACCGGGCGCAGGGTAGACGCTTCTCTTAACAACAGTT
>CAZWJB010000018.1:0-14451 GCA_964634485.1 uncultured Thiohalobacter sp.
ACTGCTGCGCCTGCTGCACATCAACTGGGTACTGGTCCGCAACGGGCTGGACGAAATCATTCTGGCAACACACCTGTTTCGTCCTGTCAGGTTTCTTGGCTACCTTGCACCCTGGCACTGGTATGTACGCAAAATACCACGCGCGGTACGTATTCGTAAAACACTGGAAGACCTGGGTCCTATCTTCATAAAGTTCGGCCAGATCCTGTCTACGCGCCAGGACCTGTTAGCCGACGATATTGCGCACGAACTCGCCAAACTGCAGGATCGCGTCCCGCCGTTTGCCGGTGATCGCGCCCGTCAACTGGTGGAACTGGCGTTTCAGCAGCCTGTCAGCGAATTATTTCACCGTTTTGACGAACAGCCGCTCGCCTCGGCGTCCGTCGCCCAGGTACACGCCGCCACGCTGAAAAGCGGCGAAGATGTAGTCGTAAAAGTCCTCAGACCGGGCGTGGAGAAAGACATTGCGCGCGATGTAAATCTGTTGCGCTACATCGCCGGACTGGCGGAAAAATACTGGCCTGACGGGCGCCGGTTGCGGCCCTGCGAAATAGTCGCCGAATTTGAGAAGACCCTGTACGACGAACTGGACCTGTTGCGCGAAGCCGGCAATGCCTCACAGCTGCGCAGAAATTTCACCGGCTCCGAAGTCTTGTATGTGCCGGAGGTATACTGGCCTTACTGCCGGCGCAACGTCATGACAATGGAACGCCTCTACGGTGTTCCGGTCAACGACATTAATGCTCTGCGACAGGCCGGCGTCGATCTGAAAACCCTCTCAGAGCGCGGCGTGGAAATCTTTTTCACCCAGGTTTTCAAACACAATTTCTTCCATGCCGACATGCACCCCGGCAATATCTTTGTCTCTGCCGATGGCCGCTATATGGCTGTCGACTTTGGCATCATGGGAACCCTGAGTCCCGAGGACCAGCGCTACCTGGCTGAAAATTTTCTGGCCTTCTTTCGCCGTGATTATCACCGCGTGGCGGAGCTGCACGTCGAGTCCGAATGGGTACCGCACGGCACACGGATTGACGAATTCGAGTCGGCTATACGCTCTGTCTGCGAACCGATCTTTGAACGCCCGCTAAAAGAGATTTCTTTCGGGCAACTGCTGCTGCGCCTGTTCCAGACAGCGCGCCGCTTCAACATGGAAGTTCAACCCCAGCTGGTACTGTTGCAGAAAACCCTGCTGAATATCGAAGGTCTGGGACGTCAGCTGTATCCGGACCTCGACCTGTGGCAAACAGCAAAACCATTCCTGGAACGCTGGGTAAGCGAGCAGGTCGGACCGCGGGCGTTCGTTGGCCGGATGGGCCGCAGCCTGCCGGAGTGGAGTGAACAACTACCGGAAATCCCCCAACTGGTACACCGTACCCTGCAACAGGTCACGGAAGGCAAACTGCGCATACAGTGGGAATCCCGTGAGCTGGAAAAACTGCGCGAACAGATGCGCCGTTCCAGCCAACGTTCGCTGTCTGCCACTCTCGGTGGAGCCCTCCTTATAAGCGCATCGCTCATCTACGGGCTGGACGGTTTTACGCCGATCATGTTTAGTGGTGCACCGCTGCTCACCTGGATACTGGGTGGCCTGGCGGTATTTTTCCTTGTTTACGCCTGGACCGATGAATGAATCCGGATCGGGCATAAAAAAACCCGCCAAATCTGGCGGGTCGGAATGGGCTCTTTAAATTATTATAGCTTTTGTTGTCCTGTGAGCCTTGTTGTTGTGCTGCTACGTTGTGAAGTTCTCTCTACCTTTCAACGTTTATTGTGAAAAACTCCTCCAACACCGTTTTCGAAAAGCATTGCACCATTACTATGTTCACTTCGTATTGTTATCGGTACTGGTAATTTACATAGAGCAACAACTGTGCCTACTTTAAATAGATATACTATTCAATGTGTTGGCTAGACAGGGAAATTTTCCCCGTTTTTTTTGTTAACTATATCGACAAACCGGGCCAACAAAAATCTAACGATGTGCTTTATTATTCAATTAGATAGCATCGCTTTCAGAAAGATCCGCGATAATAATAAATCGTAAAATAACCCGACAAATCTGTCGGGTCAAAGACAGGTCATTAATTCGACCGTTGCAGGCCGGCCTCAACTTCATCGCGCTTGTCTTTTCCGACCAGTTGCTCGACCAGTGTCAGGGCGAAATCCATCGCTGTTCCCGGACCGCGCGAGGTAATGATTTTGCCATCCTGCACCACGGCATCCGTGCGGTACTCGAACCCCTCGAAATCATCCAGCACACCTGGGAAACTGGTCGCTTGCCTGCCTTCGAGAAGGCCCATAGCGGCGAGCACCTTGGGAGCCGCACAGATCGCAGCAGTATAGCGATCCGTTTCGCTCATCTCTTTTAGCAGACCGCGTACGCGCGCATCAGCATCAAGGTTATCAGCGCCGGGCAGGCCTCCAGGCAACACCACCATGTCGTACGGTTGTTTTAATGCTTCGTCGAGCGTGGTGTCCGGGACCAGCACCATACCTCTGGATGCCCGTACCGGTTTGTCATCCAGGCCTGCTGTGACAACGCTGATACCGGCACGCCGTAACAAATCCACCACTGTAACGGCTTCTAGTTCTTCACATCCCTGTGCGAGGGGGACCAGGACGCTTGCCATGTGTTTTCACCCTGTTGCTGAATATCGATCAAGTCGCGCACTGCCAGCAACCGAATACCGCGCTCCCTGAGTTGAGGTATCCGTTGTTCCAGTAACGCCAGTGTCTGCGGGTGAGGGTGGCCGATTGCCAGTGCCGTGCCCTGCTTTTCAGCCAGCCCAAGCAGCCGTTCGAACTGGAAAGCGATTGCCTCCGCACCCAGTTCGTTGTCCAGAAATACGTTGCGTTCAGTGTTGGGCACGCCATTTTCCAGTGCTATCCGTCTCGCTACGGTAGCTACCGTGGTGCGGCTGTCGACAAAAACCATCGGCGCCTGTCGCTGCATCACCCGCATCAGCCAAAGCATATGCCCGGGATGACGGGTCAGCAAGCTTCCCATGTGATTGTTGATGCCGATAGCGTACGGTACGGAGCGCAGATCAGCCTCTACGGTGGCTACAAACTGCCCTTCTGTCATATCCAGCGTGACGGCTCCCGCATCGAGCCGCCGTCCGTCGACACTCTCCATTGGCAAGTGCAATAGCACTTCCCTGCCGATGCTGGCTGCCCGTCTTGCCAGTTGCTCTGTGTGCCGTTCGCCAGGTAGAAACGAACAGGCAACCGGGCCGGGCAGCGCCAGAACCCGACGGCCGTTGTCCAGACGTTTGCCCATGTCATCAATAATGATGCTGATGGCGGGTGTAACGGGAAATGTATCCTCCGCCTGCGCCAGAGGAAAAAAACCAACGCACAAAAAAAGAACCGGCCAGAGGCCGGTTCGTTGTTTCACTGCATGGTCTCCCGCTGAATCGAGAGCCCTTTTAACAGGTTCAACGCTTCGTAGAGTTGGTAGTCCGTCTGGGACAACAGCGCTTCTTCCTGTTTCTCCTTGTCCTTGTCGCTATCCTTTTTCTTCTTCTTTGTCTTTTTCCCGTTACCATTAGACAGGTGGCCCGTGAGGTCAGCCTCTTTGACAGGCTCAAAGGAGCGCTCGACAGCAGAGACACGCACCGGATCCAGCTGGATATCCGGCACTATCCCTTCTGCCTGGATAGAACGGCCGGAGGGTGTGTAGTAACGTGCGGTGGTCAGTTTTACAGCCGTACCATTGCTCAGGGGCAGTATGGTCTGTACGGAGCCTTTACCAAAAGTCCGGGAACCGACAATGATGGCACGTTTGTGATCCTGCAAAGCGCCGGCCACGATTTCCGATGCTGACGCCGAGCCCTGGTTGACCAGCACCACCAATGGCGCCGAATCCAGAATGCCATCCGGTGTGGCATTGAATCTCAGCTTGGAATCACTCACCCGGCCTTCGGTGTAAACAATCAGGCCCTTTTTCAAAAACGCGTCGGAAACCGCAACCGCGCCATTCAGCACACCACCGGGGTTATTGCGTAAATCCAGCACCATGCCCTTCAGCGAACCACCGGCTTCCTTTTTCAGTTTTTCGACCGCCTCAACCATGCTCACTGCAGTCTTGGACTGGAATTGCGAGATACGCACATAGCCGAAACCATCTTCCAGCACACGGTGCTTGACGCTCTTTACCTTTATGATGGCACGCTTGATATCGATCTTCAGCGGTTGATCGATACCCTCACGCACCACGGTCAGCTTCAACACAGAACCCGGCTTGCCACGCATGATTTTTACCGCTTCACTCAGTGTCAGTCCTTTTACCGGAGTGTCATCCAGGCGGATAATCAGATCGCCGGCCTCGATGCCGGCTCGCTGCGCGGGCGTATCGTCTATGGGTGCAATGACTTTGACAAAGCCGTCTTCCATGCCGACTTCGATACCGAGCCCGCCGAACTCACCGGTGGTACCGACCTGCAGTTCCTTGAACTGTTCCTGATCAAGGTAGGAGGAATGTGGATCCAGGCCAGACAGCATGCCGCGAATGGCGTTTTCCAGCATGTCCTTGTCCGAGACTTCCTCGACATAGTCATTCTTGATACGGCCGAATACATCACTGAAGGTACGCAGCTCCTCTACCGGCAATCCGTCGGTTGGACTGGCTTCGCGCTCTGCGAATACACCCTGTCCGATCGAGATGGAGAGCCCGGTCAGTACGCCGGCCAGCACCAGGAAAACATTCTTTCTCTTTACACTCATTCAATTCCAACCTGATGACCTGCTTGGTCACCTATCTTTAAATATGATTAATAAAAGCCTTACATATGAGCCGGCTACACGAATAATACTGACCTTACCATAGCTGGGCAGCTCCCGTACATCAGGACAGCGGCGCAGGCTTGCCGGCACACCAGCGTACGGGGTTGATGGGGCGCCCTTTGTGCCTGAGCTCAAAATACAGTCCTGACCGAATTTGACCGCCACTGGCGCCCAATGTTGCCACCATCTCCCCCATATCGACCCATTCGCCGACTTCCTTATACAACGCCTGATTATGGCCGTACAGACTCATGTAACCGTCGCCGTGGTCGATAATCAGCAGCAGGCCAAATCCGCGCATCCAGTCAGCGAAGGCGACACGACCTTGTGAAACCGCACGGACACTGGCGCCTTCGGGTGCTGAAATCATGACGCCCTGCCAGGTCAGATCACTGTTCCCGCGCCGGGCGCCGAAGCGCGTGGTCAACTTACCGCGCGCCGGCCAGCGCAGCTTGCCCTTTAACGATTTAAAAGGCTGCTGTTGACTGGCATCGGCCGGTATGTCTGCCAGCAGTTCCTGCAACGAAACGAGCAATTTCTGCAGCTGTTTTTCGTTTGTCCTGAGCCGCTGTAACTCATCGCTCTGAGTTACGAGCTTCCGATTGATCTGCACCAGCACCTGTTCACGCGCCTGTTTTTTCTCCCGCAGCCGTTGCGACGCGGCTTGCTGACGGCCGTGCAATTCAGTCAACGTGCGGGCCTTGTTCTGGATGGAGCTTTCGGTCTCATGCAGCTCATCCATTATGTTATGTATCGATTCAATCTGCGCCACGCGCGCGCGCGAAAAATAGCCAAAATATGTCAGCATTCGGCCGACAGCCGAGGGCTGTTCCTGATTGAGCAGGAGTTTAACCTGCTGCTGCCGACCCATGGCATAGGCTGCACGTGCTTCACCGGAAATATGCTGACGCTGTTGGCGCAATGCCAGGGCCTGCTCTTTCTGCCTGCCCTGTAACTCAGTGAGCTGCCTGCTGTTATTTTTCAAGGCGTTATTAATGCGCCTTAATTCACGACTGGTTTTACTGATTTTCTTTTCTACGTCCTGCAGCTTCTGCTCTGTACTGCTCTTCCTGCTCTGGTTGCTTTGCAGTTTTTTCTGCAGCGCATGCATCCTGGAGCGCAACGTCTCCAGTTCCTTCGTCTTTGCGACAGGATCATCGGCAGCGCCACCATTTACAGGCAAAAGCAGCAGACAGCACAGCAGAAAGACGAACCGGTGCCGGTTGTTGCGCGCTACAGTGTAACGACCTGGTAACAAGGATCAGGCCTCCGCCTCCTGCGGCGCTGCGGAAGGTGTGTCACGCTGCTCGGGTAACAACTCAATCAGCGACCGCCCTGTCATTTCCCGCGGGGGCTCAAGTTTCATCAGGTACAGGATGCTGGGTATCACATCGGAAAGCGAACCGTCCACCATATGGGCCGGGCGGCCAACGTACAGCAATGGCACCGGATTGGACGTGTGCGCGGTGTGGGCCTGGCCGGTCTCCTTGCCGAGCATCTGTTCCGCATTACCATGATCCGCTGTGACCAGCGCTTCGGCGCCAGCAGACTGCAACACATTGAGTACCCGACCCAGGCACTGGTCGATGAATTCTATCGCCTTGACCGCAGCATCAAAATTACCCGTATGGCCGACCATATCCGGATTAGCGTAGTTGCAGATAATCACATCGTATTTGCCACCCTCGATCGCTTCGACAAGGTGATCGGTGACTTCCGCGGCGCACATTTCCGGCTCCAGGTCGTAGGTCGCCACCAGCGGTGATGGCACCAGGATACGCTCTTCCCCTTCAAACGGCTCTTCCACACCACCATTGAAAAAGAATGTCACGTGCGCATATTTCTCGGTTTCCGCCAGGCGTAACTGGCGCAAGCCCAGTTTTGCCGCATACTCGCCAAATACGTTCTTCAGGCGTTCCGGTGGAAAGGCAACGGGTACATCGAATTCCGAGTTGTATTCGGTAAGGCTGACAAAGCGGCCGAGTCCGGGAACAGAAGCACGCTCGAAACCTTTGAAGTCATCTTCGATGAAAGGACGCGTAATCTGACGCGCACGATCAGAACGGAAGTTCATGAACACGACCACATCGCCGTCCTCCATGCGAACCGGCTGCGCACCCTGCGGTACAATGCGCGTGGCTTTTACAAATTCATCACCCTCGTTACGCGCATAGGCCATTTCCAGCCCGCTGATGGCATCCTGTGCCTCAAAATCCGCCTTGCCAAGGGTAATCAGGTCGTAGGCTGCCTGAATGCGAGGCCAGCGATGATCGCGATCCATGCCATAGTAGCGGCCGATTATCGAGGCAAAACTGCCGCCCCCCAGTTCGCGAAATTTATCGTCCATTGCCTGAATGGACGCCGCGGCGCTGCGCGGCGGCGTATCACGCCCATCAAGGAATGCGTGCAGATAGACTTTGCTGGCACCTCGTTCTACCGCAAGCTGGATCATGGCATGAATATGATCCTCGTGACTGTGCACTCCACCGGGTGACAACAAGCCGATAACGTGGACCGCCTTAGCGGATTCGATGGCCAGGTCGACAGCGTCTGTCAAGGTGGCATTATTAAAAAACGAACCGGTCTTGATAGAACGGCTGACACGGGTGAACTCCTGATATACCACGCGCCCGGCGCCGAGATTCAGGTGCCCGACCTCGGAATTACCCATCTGGTCGCCAGGCAACCCGACCGCTGCACCGGAGGTACGGATAAAGCTGTGGGAACACTCTTTCCACATCCGGTCCCAGACCGGGGTATTGGCGGCGGCTATTGCGTTGGATTCAAGTTCTTCGCTGTAACCCCACCCATCCAGGATGATAAGGGCAACAGGACGTAATGATTTTGACATAACCTCAATTAAACCAAGGGTGATTCACAATGATTTAGACCAAGTCCAACCTGGTGTCGGCAGGCTGGCTATGCTGGTCAGTTGCACATGGAAAATTTGCGCCTTTCTTCACAGGCGTATTATTGTATAATGTTTTGATAATAAAGGGCAGGGCCAATACTTTGGTACCGGGACCCTTTTCATGGAATTGTAATTACACCGCAGGTGGATCAGATACTGATGGCGTCGGTCAGCGAAACCCTCATTACCCGCGACGAAGACATAGATCGCGCATCCCGTTCCCTGAAGGCAATGTCTCATCCCTTGCGCCTTAAAATCCTGTGTACGCTGGGCGACCAGGAGATCAGCGTGCAGGATATCGTCGAACACGTCGGAACCTCGCAGAGCAATATCTCACAGCATCTTGCGATACTGCGGGACAAGGGTATTCTGGCCTCGCGCAAGGATGCCAACCGGGTCTATTACAGGGTGAGCGATTCACGCACCCTGCGCCTGATCGGCATGATGCGGGAAGTGTTCTGCAGCATACCACCCAGCAGCTGACCGACAACTTCTCAGCGCCCTGTAACTGGAGGAAATCCCGCGTGGATTATGCCCGTATTATCGAATTTATCGGCAACCACCCGATCCTGATCCTGGCCTTTGTGGGTACTCTTGGCGCACTCTTTGCCAGTGAAGTCACCCGTCGCCTGAATGGTATGAGGTCGGTGGGCCCGGCTCAGGCCACCCAGCTGAGCAATCGCGAGAATGCCGTGTTTCTCGATACCCGGGAGGATCGCGAATACAGCGACGGTCATATTCCGGAAGCCGTCCATATACCGCTTAAGCAACTCCCGCAACGGGTTGCAGAGCTGAACCAGTACAAAGAACTTCCGATTATAGCCTATTGCCGTTCCGGCAACCGTTCCAACAGCGTCGGCAACATCCTGAAAAAACACGGCTTCGAAAGCGTGTACAATCTTGGCGGCGGAATTGCAGCCTGGCAGAGTGCCAGCCTTCCTGTCAGTAAAAAATAACTCAATTCAAATTAACCACTGGATTACTAAAGATGGCTGAAGAAAATAACCCGGCGCCGGCCGAAAATGGAGCGGAATTTTCCATTCTCCGCATTTACCTGAAGGATGTTTCACTGGAAACACCTAGCTCACCAGAGGTCTTTACCCAGGAATTCAAACCTGAAATAAACCTTCAGTTAAATACAGCGATTAAAAGGATCGAGGAAGACCTTCATGAGGTCGTTCTGAACATTACAGTGACCGCCAAACAGGGTGAGAAAACAGGCTTTCTGGTCGAGGTTCAGCAGGCGGGGATATTTTCACTCAAAGGCTTCGACGAAGCACAAAAAGGCACCATGCTCGGCGCTTATTGCCCCAATGTTCTGTTCCCCTATGCACGTGAAGAAATTTCCGCGCTGGTGAGCAAAGGGGGATTCCCCCCGTTTCTGCTAGCACCAATCAATTTTGACGCGATGTACGCGGAAAAAACCGCTGAGCGAGCAGCCCAACAGGCTGCCTCATAGGACGCTGAATACACACCGCTCGAGATTATGCCGCACACATCATGCCCTAGCGTAACGGTGCTGGGTGCCGGTTCCTGGGGTACCGCGCTGGCGATGCTGTTAAGCAGGAACGGCAGCCGCGTATACCTGTGGGACAGGGATGCTGATCATATAAAGCAACTGGCCGCTGAAAGATCCAACCAGCGCTATCTTCCCGGTATTGAGTTCCCGGAACTCCTGTCACCGGTTGCTGAACTTGAAAACTCTCTAAACTCTTCCGACTTCATCCTCGTTGCCGTACCCAGCGCAGGCTTTCGCTCCGTCCTGCAGAGAATCCATTCACGTACAGGTTCTTCATTCAATCTCATCTGGGCAAGCAAGGGACTGGAACCCGGCAGCGCAAAATTTCTTCACCAGGTAGTCGATGAAGAACTGCCTGAGCACGGTTCAGTAGCCGTATTATCAGGCCCCAGTTTCGCAAGCGAAGTCGCCAGGGGGTTGCCGACCGCCGTAACAGTCGCTTCTGAAAATGTCGAATATGCCCGTACCGTGGTCAAGCTGTTCCACTGTCCCCGCTTCCGGGCTTATACCAGCGACGACCTGATCGGTGTCGAGCTTGGTGGCTCTATCAAGAACGTGCTTGCCATTGCCGCAGGCATATCCGATGGACTGGGTTACGGCGCCAATGCCCGTGCAGCACTGATTACACGGGGGCTGGCCGAAATCATGCGCCTCGGCTTGAAACTGGGTGGCCGGCAGGAGACCTTTATGGGCCTGGCAGGTGTCGGAGATCTGGTTTTGACCTGCACCGATGATCAGTCACGCAATCGGCGCCTGGGGCTTGCCATCGGCCAGGGTATCCCCCTCGATCAGGCGGTGGCTGATATCGGCCAGGCAATAGAAGGGCTGCATACTGCAAAAGAACTCGCCGCGCTGGCAGATTCGCAGCAAGTGGATATGCCGATCACGCAGCAGGTGAAGAGAGTGCTTTATGATGGGGAAAGCGCGTCGGCAGCGGTTGATGCTTTACTGGCGCGCGATCCCAAATCTGAAACGCTCTAACCACCCCTGGAAAAGCCTTGCTGGCGCCAGGCTTCGTAGACCAGAACAGCCGCCGCATTGGAAAGATTCAGGCTTCGGCTTTGCGCAACCATGGGGATACGAATCACGCTCTCCTGGCCCAGCTTTTCAAGCAGTGACAGGGGCAGCCCGCGGGTTTCCGGTCCAAACAGAAAGCTATCCTGTGGCTGGTATTGAATATCGCTGTATGTCCTGCTGCCACGGGTTGATACAGCCCAGATCCGCGTTGGCTGAACCTGTTGGCGAAAACTTTCAAACGTGTCGTGCTCGACAACGCTGGCCCACTCCCGGTAGTCGAGACCGGCACGGCGCAGCTTTTTATCCTCCAGCTCGAAACCCAGTGGTTTTATAAGGTGGAGCTGACTACCCGTGTTTGCGCACAGCCGAATGATATTTCCGGTATTAGGTGGAATTTCAGGCTGGTAGAGTACGACATGAAACATGGGCAGGCCCTGAAAATTTCTTTTGTATTCCACACGCCGACCGGTGCGGGCCACTTCACTTTCCCGAACACATCAGGTCAAATACCCGACCAATGACTCAGACCAGCAATCCCCTCAAGGTAGATTTCTGCGGCCTCAGCTTCGACACGCCGCTGGTATTGCTGTCCGGCTGCGTGGGTTTCGGTGAGGAATATACACGGGTCAGGGGATTTTCCAACCGTGACGCTGGCGCTGTCTGCCTGAAAGGCACCACGCTCGAACCCAGGCCGGGTAACAGACCCCACAGGATCGATGAAACACCGGCGGGTATGTTGAATGCGATCGGCTTGCAGAATCCCGGGGTCGATTACGTCGTGGATACTATTCTTCCCGGGCTGGATTTCGGCGAAACACGCTTTATCGCCAATGTATCCGGCTCGACAGTGGATGAATACTACGAGGTCACCCGCCGCTTTGACAATTCGCCAATTGATGCAATTGAAGTCAACATCTCTTGCCCGAATGTCAAAGAAGGTGGCGTAGCATTCGGTAATGATCCGGACATGTCGGCGCGCGTGGTAGCAGCCTGCCGCAAGGCAACCGGAAAGCCGCTGATCACCAAACTGTCACCCAACCAGACCGACATCGCGGAAAACGCCCGTCGCTGTATTGAAGCGGGTAGTGACGCCTTCGCCGTTATCAATACCCTGATGGGTATGAGCATCGACATTGACAAGCGCAGACCGGTTATTGGTAACAACCAGGGCGGACTGTCGGGGCCGGCAATCAAGCCGGTGGCGTTACTGAAAGTTCACCAGGTCTACCAGGTCTGCAAAACTCACCACATTCCCATCATCGGACAGGGTGGTGTAAACAGCGCGCAGGACGCCATCGAATTTCTGCTTGCCGGCGCTTCGGCTGTTGGCGTGGGGACCGCCCTGTTCTACGACCCGCTGATCTGCCCGAAACTGAATGAAGGGATCCGCAGTTATCTCGAACAGCATCACATTTCAGACGTAAAGGGACTCACCGGCAGCCTGCAATTGAACGGCTGACTCTTTCCCGCAATACAGTGGGAACCCGGTTTCCCCTTACTGATCCGCCCAAATAGCCTTAGTGGCGCATAAATTGCTTGGATATCCTGTGCTAGCAAGCAATCACAGGATATCGATATGTATAACAGGCACTTTTGTCTGTCCGTAGCCCCTTTTCGCATTACGCCCGATACGCGGCGTTTTTTCGGTGGTGGTCATCGTGCCGAAGTTCTGGACTCCCTCCTGTACGCCATCACCAGCGGCGAAGGCATGGTCAAGGTTACCGGTGAAGTCGGTACCGGAAAAACCATGTTATGTCATATGTTGCAGGAACAGTTGCCCGACTCTGTCGATGTGGTGTATCTCGCCAACCCCAGCCTTACACGCGATGAAATTCTTACCGCCATCGCGCTGGAACTGAACCTGCCGGCCAGCACAGACACCCCGCGTTTACAGCTGCAGCAACAACTTCAGGCATATCTACTGGAAGCGCACCAGAAAGGACGACAGGTAGTTGTTTTTATTGAAGAAGCTCAGCAGATGCCACTCGAAACGCTGGAACAAATCCGCTTGCTATCCAATCTCGAAACACGTCACAGCAAACTCCTGCAACTGGTTCTTTTCGGACAGCCGGAACTCAATCATCTTATTGAAAAACATGAAATTCGCCAGCTACGCGACCGCATAAGCCATTGCTTTAACCTGTCGCCGCTGAGCATGGCGGAAGTCAGGGACTATATTCGCTTCAGACTGCACAGTGCCGGCTACAAGGGCAATGATCTTTTTACCGCAGCCGCCTACCGGTTGCTGGCTGTTTCCTCACGCGGTCTTATTCGTCGTCTTAATATCCTTGCTGACAAAGCCCTGCTGGCCGCATTCGTCGCACAGTCAAACCGCGTGCGCTGGCGACATGTCTGGCGTGCCCGCTATGACGACACCCGCCTGGGCCGACGGCAGCTATTCCCCGGGAGCCTCGCTTTGGGTCTGGGTGCCGGTGCCGCAGCAGCACTCATCGGTATCACCGCCGTCAGCCATTACGCGCCACCAATACGTCCGGAAACAGTTACCCCAGCCACTCAAATCAGTCAAAATATTGGCGAACTGCGGGCGGTTGCGCTGCAAACCCGTCCCTCGGCCGGCGGTGGCCTGCCACTGGTATCACAACGCCTCCTCGCCTCGAACCACTGGCTGCAACAAGCCGCCACCAGCCGACTGACCATACAGTTACTACTGACCGAGGACGATGATTTGCGGATCGTAGAAAAACTCCTGGGAATACAGTCATATAACGGTCTATTACCTGATATTTACCTGTATCGGAGTGAGGTTGCCGGACGCCAGCGCTGGAATATTCTGTTCGGTGAATTCGACAACAAAACAAAAGCTTTAGCTGCGCTGGCCGATTTACCGGAGCGGATACAACGGAGTCAGCCCTATTTGCGTTCGCTGGACTCGCTGCGAACCGGCTTTCAAACAACGGGCATGGACAGGGAAGGACAAGGATGAAAACAGCAAGATTTCTACTGCTGACCTTTTTACTGGTGGGGTACGGCTGCGTCCCGACGCCGGACCGCCCGTCGACCGGACACCTGGAGAACACCCCGAAAGCGGACCGTGCACATCTTTCACAGCAAATTCCCAAACCAGTGACCCAGGCACCCGTGGTACCGGAACCGACACCGCCAATCGCGCAGGAAACCTACAGCGTGGTAGTCACCGGCGTGCCACTGTCTGAACTCCTGTTCACGCTGGCGCGTGACGCCAATATGAATATCGATGTACATCCCGACCTGAGCGGCACCGTAACCCTCAATGCCATTGACCAGACACTGCTGCAAATACTCGACCGGATTGCGGCCCAGGCCCCGATCCGCTATCACTTCGAAGACGACCTGCTGGTAGTTGAAGCGGACCAGCCGTACCTGCGCAGCTACTATATCGATTATGTCAACATGACCCGCAGCAGCGAAAGCAGCAATGGCGTCGCGATCAAAATGGCTACAACCGGGCAGTCTGCACTGCAGGGTTCTGGCGGTGGCGGCGACGACTCCAACAGCTCCGCGACCTCTGTAAAGACCTCCTCCGAGAACCAGTTCTGGAAACAACTGCGCGCCAATATCGCCAGCTTTCTCGGCCTGGGCAGTGAAGACAGCACTGTTGATATCTCGGTCATTGTCAACGCTGAAACCGGCCTACTGACAGCGCGCGCTACGCAGGCCCAGCACCTGCTGATCCAGGAATACCTGGATCGTCTGGTAACCAGTGCACAACGGCAGGTTTTGATCGAGGCTACGGTTGTAGAAGTCGAACTGAGTGATGACTACCAGTTTGGCATCGACTGGGCGGTGCTGGCCGACAATGGAACCGGCCTGAGCATTTCACAGGAACTGCTGGGTTTGAACCTCAGTTCACCACCGGTATTTACTGTCGATTACCTCACCAACAAAAGCTGGGGCAGCATCTCCAATTCGGTAAAAATGCTGCAGTCATTCGGCAACGTGAAAGTATTGTCCAGCCCCAAGATCATGGCTATCAACAACCAGACAGCGCTGCTGAAAGTGGTAGAAAATATCGTCTACTACACGCTCGAGGCAGACACTGTAACCAACCAGACCAATTCACAGACAACCTTTACCAGTACCCCACATACCGTGCCGGTCGGTTTTGTCATGTCGGTTACCCCGCAAATCAGCCGCGACGATGCAGTCATCATAAACGTAAGGCCAACGATTTCGCGCGTCACCGGATTTGTGGAAGACCCCAATCCGGCGCTGGCAT
>CAZWJB010000019.1:0-14314 GCA_964634485.1 uncultured Thiohalobacter sp.
CGCTCAAGTCATCGCGCGATGCCTATGTAAAAGGCATCAATGACTGGTACCACACCTATCTGTCGGATTCGGATATCGATGAAATTGTCGGCACTGCCCGTTTCGCGGGTGCTCAAACCATCGAGGTTGAGGGGCAGCAATACAGTGCAGACTATATCGTGATTTCGCCAGGTGGCGCGCCCATGGTGCCCGATACCAGCGGTGCAGAACTCGGGATCACCTCGGATGGTTTTTTTGACCTTGAACAGCTACCGCGCCGGGTCGCCGTGGTGGGCTCCGGTTATATTGCGGTAGAACTTGCCGGAATGCTGAATGCGCTGGGTTCTGATGTCACCATGTTGTTGCGTCGCGAGCATCTGTTGCGCAGTTTCGATGCCATGTTGCGCGAAAATCTGACCGAAGAAATGTTTGGCGACGGAATCGATATCCTGGCGCGAACCCGGGTAAAACAGGTCATGCGCGAAGCTGATGGTTCACTGTGTATAGAGTGCGAAAACGGTCAGCGGCTGGAAGGTTTCGATGAATTGATCTGGGCTATTGGTCGTTATCCGCTGACGCAGGAGCTGAACCTGCAGGCAGCAGGTGTTACAAGCGATGAGCAGGGATATGTTCCGACGGATAAATACCAGCAAACCAATATCGAAAATATTTACGCAATCGGCG
The DNA here is from genome assembly GCA_964634485.1 of uncultured Thiohalobacter sp. GTDB lineage: Bacteria > Pseudomonadota > Gammaproteobacteria > DSM-19610 > DSM-19610 > Thiogranum. The sequence goes on from CAZWJB010000019.1 coordinate 664, forward strand.
ATGTCAGCGGGCGTGCACAGTTGACGCCGGTAGCTATAGCGGCCGGGCGTCGTCTCGCTGACCGCCTGTTCGGCGGCATGGAGGATCGCCATTTGCCTTATGAGAATATACCGACCGTAGTATTCAGTCACCCGCCCATCGGTACGGTGGGATTGACGGAAAGCGTGGCGCGCGATCTGCACGGTGATTCAGTCAAGGTCTACCAGACACGCTTTACCGCCATGTATAATGCGTTGACGGAACGCAAACAGAAGACCGCAATGAAGCTGGTTACCGTTGGCGCCCGGGAAAAAGTGGTTGGTTGTCATGTCATTGGGCCCGGTGCCGATGAAATGCTACAGGGGTTTGCTGTCGCGATCCGTATGGGCGCCAGCAAGAAAGATCTGGATGATACGGTGGCAATTCATCCGACCAGTTCTGAAGAGCTTGTTACAATGCGCTGAATGAGGTTCACTGCGCGCGCAGTGCTGTAATGACCGCTGCGGTGTCCGGTGCTATGCCGCGCCAGATGCGGAAGGACTCTGCAGCCTGTTCAACCAGCATTCCCAGACCATCAAACGCTGCCTGTACACCGCATTGCCGTGCGTAACGCACAAAAGCGGTAGGCTCTGACGCGTACATCAGATCATAACAGTAGCTGCGCGAGTTGATGATCCCATCGGGCAGCTCGGGAACATGCCCCTGCAGACCGGCGGCAGTTGCATTGATGATGACATCGAAGTGGCTTCCTTTCAGGTCGACAAAGCCACAGCCATGCAGCTCACCCAGATCAGAAAATTCCGCTGCGAGTTTTCGAGCGCGTTCGGCAGTACGATTGGCAATCAGCAGGCGGGACGGATTCTGTTCCAGCAGCGGCGCCAGAATTCCACGCGCAGCACCGCCGGCACCCAATAGCAGAAGTTTTTTGCCCGACAGTGCTATGCCGAGGTTGCGGGTCAGGTCACGCAACAGGCCGACACCATCGGTATTGTCGCCTGATAGTTTGTCACCGGCACCCATTGTAAGTGTGTTTACTGCGCCCGCGCGTTGTGCGCGTTTGCTCAGTTCGTCCGCGATTTGCCAGGCCTGCTGTTTGAACGGCACCGTGACATTCAGGCCCTTGCCAGCCGCACCCGTGAAGTCGGCCACGGCTTCGGCAAAGCCCCCGGGGTGGACCAGTATTGCCTCATACACCAGGTCCTGACCGGTCTGCTCGGCAAACAGCCGGTGAATGAGTGGTGACTTGCTGTGCTCTATGGGGTTGCCCATTACGGCATAGCGGTCTGCCCTGTTCGCTGCCGTCATCCGTCGCGTAACCAGCCGGCTGCGCGTTTGGCAAAGTACGTCAGGATGCCGTCGGCGCCCGCACGCTTGAAAGACAGCAGCGACTCCATGACAACCGCCTTTTCATCCAGCCAGCCCTTTTGCGCTGCTGCCATGAGCATGGCGTATTCACCGCTCACCTGGTATACAAAAGTGGGTGCACCGAACTGGTCCTTGACGCGCCGCACGATATCCAGGTAGGGCATCCCGGGTTTGACCATTACCATGTCAGCGCCCTCTTCCAGGTCGAGGCTTACTTCCCACAGGGCTTCATCGCTGTTGGCGGGATCCATCTGGTAGCTGTATTTGTTACCGCCGCCAAGGTTGACGGCTGACCCCACCGCGTCGCGGAACGGTCCGTAGAAGCTGGAGGCGTATTTGGCCGCGTAGGCGAGGATACGCGTATTGGAGTGTCCGTGTTGCTCCAGTGCGGAACGAATGGCGCCGATCCTGCCGTCCATCATATCCGAAGGGGCGACCACATCAGCGCCGGCGTCGGCATGCGACAGCGCCTGCTTGACCAGTACCTCAACCGTTGTGTCGTTGAGCACATAGCCGCTGTTATCGATCAGACCGTCCTGGCCATGACTGGTGAACGGATCCAGGGCCACATCGGTGATCACACCCAGTTGCGGAAAGGCCTGCTTGAGCGCACGCACTGCGCGCTGGGCAAGTCCGTCAGGATTGTAGGCTTCCCGCGCATCGTCACTTTTCTGCTTCACGGGTGTAACCGGAAACAGGGCTATGGCGGGAACACCCAGCTCCACCAGTGCTTTCGCTTCCCTGACAAGGAGGTCGATACTGAGGCGCTCAACGCCAGGCATGGAGTCGACAGCCTCGCTGCGATTGTCTCCTTCCAGAACAAATACCGGGTAGATGAGGTCATCCGTGCTCAGCCCGGATTCACGCATCAGGCGGCGGGAAAAATTGTCTCGGCGCATGCGTCGCATACGCACCTTTGGATACTGGCCGCGGCCGGTTTCGAGAGCGGACAAGGTCGTACTCCTGTTGCTGTTGGGAATCCTGAACGCACAGTGTACATTGAGTCATGGTTGACGCACAGAATAAGGCACCATGAACAAGGTTGATACGCTGCAGCAACTGCTTTCCGGTCAGACGGTTTCGCTCGCCAGCTGGGTTGCCGAACCCGTCTCACCGCAGCGGGCGCAAGCCTGCTTGCCCGGGATTCTGCATCAGCTGCAGGTTTCCGTTATCGGTGGGCGTGGCAGTTTTCCCGTGCGTCTGGCCGAGCTTGTTGTGCGCTACTGGTGTGATTACGATATCGAAGCGGTTTACCGGAATCTGCTCGCCCTCCTGCATGGGGAGCAACGTGAGCAGGCGCGGCTGAAACTGTGCTACGGACAGTTGCTGACGGAAGCCAGGGTGATCCAGCGTCTGAACGTTCGTGCAAGCCATACACTGCCACAGAAATCCAGACACATGGATACACTGGACTGACACTGACCGGACGGGTTGCTGAGAAAAATCAACCGGGTAACCTCGCTGTTCTGACGGCGGCTGGCGCCAGAACCTGGTTGTGACGGCATCCCGTCAATATCCGACAATATTTCGACATCTGTTGGCGAATCTCAGTCAATACGCTAGCGGTTTGGCGTATCATCTCCTTGTTGTATTCCTGTAACTTATTGTAATATATATGTATATATGAAAATATCTGGGGTTGGCACTACGATTGCATCGTATAGGGACAAGGAAAGGGAAGCGGCAGCCAGTGGATGGCTAAAGATTACACCGCGCCGGCCGCTACAAGGGATAAGGTCGGCATTCCCGATCCAGGGATGGAATTCCTTTGGACTGCGTCTTACTTACAAGGCGTATTCCCAAGGAAGCTTGCAAGAGCTTTGGTGTTGTGTGACTGACTCCTCCGACGCTGAAAAGCGTTTTTACCCCACCCATTCGGTGGGGTTTTTTTTGCCGCAATTAAAATACCCTGTATTTTATCAAGATCGTATCCGGCGCCAGACTCCAGGCCGTATTCCAGGTGGGTGTACCGTTATTTATGCATCTGTTTCGATCATTTCAAAATCCGATTTGGAGACGCCGCAGTCCGGGCACTCCCAGTCATCCGGGATATCGCTCCACGCCGTTCCGGGTGCGATACCTTCTTCCGGCAACCCCATGGCTTCGTCATAGATGAAGCCGCAAATCACGCATTCCCATTTCTTCATGTTCATAGATCCGTCTTCGCGAGCAGTTTCTTCAATCAATCTTCGCGCATTATATCAGTAGCCGGGTTTTTTCACCTGGCAGAGCCTGAGGCTGGGACGGCAGGAAAATACCTGAAAATGACAGCGGTATTATATCCAGTCGGTGGGTTTCAGGAATTTGTCGTAAAGTTCAGCTTCCGGGCTGTCCGGCTCCGGTTGCCAGTCGTAGCGCCACTTGACGACCGGTGGCAGGGACATGAGGATGGATTCAGTACGGCCACCGCTTTGCAGTCCAAACAATGTGCCACGGTCATAGACAAGGTTGAATTCAACGTAGCGCCCGCGCCGGTACATCTGAAAGTCGCGCTCCCTTTCGCTATATGGATAGCCCTTGCGTTTTTCCACGATGGGCGTGTAGGCAGGTATATAGTGGTCGCCAATGCTGCGCATGAACGCAAAACTGTTATCAAAATCCGGCTCATTCAGGTCATCGAAGAACAGTCCGCCTATGCCGCGTGGTTCAGCGCGATGTTTAAGGTAGAAATAGTCATCACACCACTTCTTGTAACGGGGATAGGTGGTTGCGCCAAAGGGGTCGCAAGCCCGTTTGGCGGTCTGATGCCAGTGGACCGCATCCTCTTCAAATCCATAATAAGGCGTCAGGTCAAAACCACCGCCGAACCACCATACAGGTTCTGCATTTTCCTGTTGCGCGATAAAAAAGCGTACATTTGCGTGTGACGTAGGTGCGTAGGGGTTACGTGGATGGATGACCAGGGAAACGCCGAGCGCCTCGAAACTGCGGCCGGCGAGTTCCGGTCGCTGCGCAGTGGCGGAAACGGGAAGTTGACCGCCGTGCACGTGGGAAAAATTAATGCCGGCTTTTTCGAACACGGCGCCCTCTTCCAGGACGCGGGATCGTCCACCACCACCCTCCTCGCGCTGCCACTGGTCTTCACGGAAAGCATGTCCACCCTCCTCCAGTTGTTCAATTGACTTGCAGATGCGCTCCTGAAGATCGAGGAGGTAGCTGGAAACGGCACTAATATCAGGTGTATTCATGTTTTTGCTGTTCATCTTGTTTCTTCGAGTCATGGCCCGTCAGCTCGCCTGAAGCGCATGTTTTTCTGGTGCTGCGGGCTTGGCTACTCACGAATCAATTTTCCTGAAGCCAGATCACGAATTCGAGTGGGTTGCTGCTGGTCGCCAAGCGCTCCGGGTAATACAAAGTCGATTCGTGTTCCGAAGCGTAACCTTATATCCAGTACCGAACGGGCCGGTCGCTGGCCACTGCTGTTTGCGCTGGTGGAGACGACGGGTCCGTTGAGCATATCGCACAGGCTGCGTACCAGTGGATGCGCGCTGATCCGTGCTGCCAGCGTGGCGTGCGTACCCGTAAGCCAGTCCGGGCAGCTGTTCGATGCTGGCAGCAGCCAGGTGGTTGGTCCCGGCCAGCTTTTGTCCAGTTGCTGCAAACAGTTGTCACTGAGTGTCTGTAACCAGGGTTCGAGCTGTTGTAAATTCGTTGCAACCAGAATCAGGCCCTTCTGCCAGGGTCGGTTCTTCAGTGCGAGGAGCTTCGCCACGGCAAACGGGTTGGCAGGGTCGCAACCCAGACCGAATACCGCCTCGGTTGGATAGGCGACAATACCTCCCTTCCTGATCCAGCGTGCAGCGGTATGCAGTTGCCAGTGTGAAGGGACAGCACTCAAGCCGGTTCGCTGTCCTCGTCGGTTTCCACCTCAAAGGGTTCTGAAAACTTGCAGTCCTGCTGTGGGCATACGCGCTCGGTACCGCGTTTTTTTGTCGTTTTAATGGTCAGCATCGGCCAGTTGCAGTCCGGGCAGGGTCCGTCCACCGGCTCATTCCACACCGCGTAGTCACAGTCCGGGTAGGTTGAACAGGAGTAGAAAATCTTTCCGCGCCGTGATTTGCGCTTGAGCATGGTGCCCTTGTTGCACTTCGGGCATTTGACACCGGTGTCTGTGGGCTTCTCCAGCGGTTCGATGTATTTGCAGTCAGGGTAACCAGAGCAACCGATAAATTTCCCGTAGCGGCCACTGCGAATGATTAACTGGGAGTCGCACTCCGGGCACTTGCGGCCTTCCACGATCTCCGGTTCGGCGCTTTCGCGGTCTTCATCGAGATTACGTGTGTAATCGCATTCAGGGTAACCAGAGCAACCGACGAAGCGGCCACGCCGTCCGAGGCGTATGTTGAGTTGTTTGCCGCACTTCGGGCAATCCTCATCCATAGCCTCGGTGGTGACTTCGGCACGCGAAACACTTTCTTCCTTGTCCTTTACCAGCTTCTTGAAGGGATACCAGAATTCCTTCATTAGCGGCACCCATTCTTTTTCACCGCGTGAGACTTCGTCCAGTTCATCTTCAAGCCGCGCAGTGAAGTCGTAATCGACGTAGCGGGTGAAATGGTTGGTCAGAAAGTTGCTCACGATACGTCCGACGTCGGTCGGCTGGAAACGTTTTTTCTCCAGCGTGACATACTCGCGGTGCTGCAGGGTGGAAATTATGGCCGCGTAGGTAGAGGGGCGGCCGATACCGTATTCTTCCAGTGTCTTGACCAGGCTGGCTTCACTGAAACGTGGTGGCGGCTCGGTAAAGTGCTGTTCCGGCCGTATCTTGTTGAGCTGTACCTGGTCACCCTCTTTCAGTGGCGGCAGACGGTTTTCGTCTGTTGGCGATTTTTTTCTGTCGTCGCTGCCTTCTTCATAAACAGCCATAAAGCCCGGGTCGACCACGGTAGAGCCTGTGGAGCGCAGTACATTGCCGTCACCGACTGCAAAGTCGACGCCAACCGTATGGATGGTAGCGTGCTTCATCTGGCAGGCAACCGTGCGTTTCCAGATCAGGTTGTAGAGTTTGAACTGGTCCGAAGACAAATGCGATTTTATGGTGTCCGGGGCATTGAAAGCCGATGTCGGGCGAACGGCTTCATGCGCCTCCTGGGCATTCTTTGCCTTGGTCTTGAAATGATGTATCTGCCTGGGTAGTGCATCTGCACCGTAACGCTCGCTGATCAGGCTGCGTAATTCATCCAGCGCCTCGTTCGCCAGCATCACTGAGTCGGTACGCATGTAGGTGATCAGGCCGACTGCGCCGTCACCGATGTCGATACCTTCATAGAGTTGCTGGGCCACGCTCATGGTGCGCTTGGTGGTGAAGCCAAGCTTGCGCGAGGCTTCCTGCTGCAGGGTTGATGTTGTGAATGGCGCGGCCGGGTTGCGTTTGCGTTGTTTCTTTTCTATCGCGCTGACTGTCAGCTTGCCTTTGGAGGCATCCAGCAATTCCTGTTCAGCGGCGTGAGCCTGTTTGTCCTTGTGGATGCTGAACTGGCTGAGCTTTTTGCCGTGCAGATGTGTCAGTCTGGCGGTGAAGGCCTGTTTGTCTTTTTCCAGGTCGGCTTCAATGGTCCAGTATTCGCGCGGCTTGAATTTTTCGATTTCCTCCTCGCGTTCAACGATCATGCGCAGTGCCGGACTTTGTACCCGGCCGGCGGATAGCCCGCGACGGATTTTTTTCCACAGCAACGGAGACAGGTTGAAACCAACCAGATAGTCCAGCGCCCGCCGTGCCTGCTGGGCATTGACCAGGTCTGTGGAGAGTTCACGCGGGTTTGCGACCGCATCATTGACCGCGCGCTTGGTAATTTCGTGAAATACTACCCGGTGCACACTCTTGTTCTTGAGTGCCTTGCGGCCATCCAGCAGTTCGTACAGATGCCATGAAATGGCTTCACCTTCACGATCCGGGTCAGTGGCGAGGTACAGGTTGTCAGCCTTCTTCAGTGCCTTGATGATGGCGTCGACATGCTTTGCATTGCGGTCGATCACCTGGTACTTCATGGTGAAATCCTCGTCCGGGAGCACCGCGCCTTCCTTGGGGATCAGGTCGCGCACATGTCCATACGAGGCAAGCACTTCAAAGCCCTTGCCGAGGTATTTCTTGATGGTTTTCGCCTTGGCGGGCGATTCAACGATGACCAGATTTTTGCTCATGATAGTTAAAAAGCCGCACAGGTGTGCGGCTTGATTCTTGAATGACTGTTGTTAACGTTAATGCAGATAGCCACCCGGCATGCTCTCGAACACCAGGTCTTCCATCCACGCATAGGCAGCTTCGGCACCGGGCTGATTGAACAGCACCATCAAAATTACCCATTTGAGCTGACCGATATCAAAATCGTCGGTTTCCAGCGCCATGACGCGATCGATGACACGTTCGCGGGCTTCGGGTTGCAGGATACCCATCTGTTCCAGAAACAGCAGAAAACCGCGGCTTTCCGCATCCAGACGTTCGCCCTCGCGTTCGGAATAGATGCGAATGGAATTTTCAGTTTGCGGGGCTTCCAGTTCGTGTTGCTGGACAGACAGGCCCTCCAGCCATTCAAATGCCTGATTTATATCTCTGGATGGAAATCCCGCTTCCACCAGTTCGCTGTGTAAGGATTCGCGATCCGGGCTCAGTTCGGTCTCCTCATCCATGTAATAGTGCTCAAACAGGTACATGAGCACATCAAACATATTTTCTTTCATAATCAAGCCTCTATCTGCTACGAGTGTAGCGCCCGCCAGGGCTGGAAGCGATAAAATCTTCCAGCTCCAGTACCAGCAGCATGGAGGAAACCTGTTCCGGCGTCAATCCGCTTCGATGCACAAGTTGATCGATCGAAACCGGCTCGTAACCCATGAATTCGAGCAGTTGACTGTACTCTGCGTCGAGTCTGGCGGGTTTTTCGCTACTGCCGGCCCCGGTTTCCGGGGCAGTGTTGTCACCGCTCTGTGACAGACACAGGGACACCAGTGACGCCAGCTCTTCCAGGATATGGTCACCTGTTTCCACCAGTTTGGCACCCTCCCGGATCAGTGCATGACAACCACGCGCCAGCGGGTTGTGAATTGAGCCGGGGATGGCGAATACCTCCCGGCCCTGTTCCAGTGCGGTACGTGCCGTGATCAACGAGCCTGAGCGTAGTGCGGCTTCGACCACCAGGGTGCCGAGGCTCAGGCCGCTGATGATCCGGTTACGGCGCGGGAAATTGCCCGACAGCGGCGGGGTGCCGGGCGGGAATTCGGAGATCAGAGCACCGTTTTCTGCTATCTGGTGGGCCAGTTCGCGATGCTGTGCCGGGTATACACGGTCCAGGCCGGTGCCGGTAACTGCCAATGTAGGGCCGCCGGCCTGCAATGCACCCTGGTGGGCTGCGCCATCAATACCGGATGCCAGCCCGCTGGTGATGGTGAGTCCGCATGAGGTCAGATGAGCGGAGAATTCGCGAGCCAGTGCGGCACCGTCATGGCTGGGATTGCGACTGCCAACGACGGCAAGTTGCGGCTGATTCAGGTGCTCCGGGTCACCGTGTATAAACAACAGGGCTGGAGGATCGGGGATTTCTTTCAGCAGCGGCGGGTAACCGGAATCCAGACAGGTGAGCAGCCGGTTGCCTGGCTCTGCCAGCCATGCCAGATCCCGGTCCACCGATTCCCAGTCAGGATTTTCCAGGGCGTTGATGCTCTCTGCGCGAACGCCGGCGGTGCGCAACTGTTCGGATGTTGCATGGAATATGTTTGATGGTGAGCCGTAGGCAGACAGCAGTTTTCCGCAGCCGCGGGCGCCAATGCCGGGTGTCCTGTGCAGCGCAAGCCAGAAACGGGTTTCGTCACATTCGACAGCGGACTTGTGGGGGGTATTAACCGGTGGCCTCATCCTTGAGGGTCCTCCTGCTGAAAAGCCGGTACCTCGGCACATGGTTTGTAACCATGCCCTAAGGTACTGGCTTTTACCAGCACGAACCGGGACAGATTTTAAATCAGTCTCCTTCCGGCAGTTAGGGTGTGCGGACGATATCCCCTACGTGCAGCGCGCTGGTGGCCTTCATGATGAGACCAAAGCTGACCTTGTCAAAGGTGCGGAATACCATCAGGATGCCGGCTTTTTCGTCCGGCAGTTTGACACTGGCGTTACGTTCCTTGCTGACCTGGTCCCTGATACGGTCGCCGCTCTGGTAGATTTCGAATACCGTGCCGACATCGACGCCTTCACGGCTGCCGCGGTTAAGTACAACGATCTGGTACTGACCAATCTGGGTGACACCGTCGACCACGGATATTATGCTGCCTGCAACAGATTCATCCGCAGAGTGCGGCGCAAAGTAGGCATACACGTCTTCCTGTGTCATCGGCATGAGGCGATCACCGATATTGATTTCGCGGGTGGTCCTGGTCAGTTTCAGCGTGGCAGGGTCGCCGAATTTTTCCACGCTGCTGTCACCCAGATATAATGCTTCGTGGCCCAGCACTTCGTTTGTAACAGGGTCAATATAGGGCGCGCCGGGGCGGAAAACGTGGAAACGATCGCCCTGGTCATCGGCCAGCCCGCGCACATAGATACGGTCCCCGGCACCTACAATAAGGTGCTCATCGGCGCTGGAAACGACATACGCGGCATTCTGCATCGCATCCTGGTCGGCAACCAGCGGCTGGGTAAGAAACTGCCGTATGGCGTCAATGGGTATGGTGGAGATCGCCTTGTCGAGACGTTCCGCACGCACTTTGGGCGAGAGTTTGAAAGTGCCCTTGCCACGTTGTACGCGCAGTTGGGGTTTCCCGTCCACATACACCAGCGTGATGACATCGCCGGGGTAAATGAGGTGCGGGTTGTCTATCTGTGGATTGACGTACCAGATTTCAGGCCACAACCAGGGGCTGTCGAGGAATTGTTCTGAAATATCCCAGAGCGTATCTCCCTTGACGACCACATGGCGGTCGGGGTGCCCGTCCTTGAGTACGACCTGATCGGCGTATGCAGCGGTGGCCAGCACAGCCAGCGCCAGTCCCAGCGACTTGAGTATCGACATATAGGCGTCCCTTTATCTGAATCCCGTTTTTGTCTGTTGTTGGCCCCGGCGACTGTGCCAGTGCACTAAATCTGATGATAGTTAACGGCAGCTGAATACCGGAGTGTAGCGGAAATTGTATAACTTCAAAATAGCTGCGCGCAGCAAACGGCCTTATGATCATTATGTTAGAGTATATGCAGGTATCCAAGACGGTAATTTGTGACCTGTATCACATGGCTATTCTCGATATTTTACACTTTCCAGATCCGCAGCTGCGAATTCAGGCTCAAGAGGTCGCCACGGTGAACGATCAGGTGCGTACACTGGTGGATGACATGCTTGAGACCATGTATCAGGCACCGGGTGTCGGCCTGGCGGCGACCCAGGTAAACGTACACCGGCGTGTTCTGGTGATCGACATTTCCAGCGAACAGGAGGAGCCAAGGGTATTTATCAACCCGAAAATCCTGGAAAAGTACGGTGATGAGGAAATGGACGAGGGTTGTCTGTCGGTACCGGGAGTTTATGAGCGTGTTCGGCGTGCCGAGCGTATCAGGGTGCGCGCGCTGGACCTCGACGGCAAGTCGTTCGAACTGCAGGCAGATGGTCTGCTGGCGGTGTGCGTCCAACACGAAATCGATCATCTGGATGGCAAACTGTTTGTGGATTACCTGTCGCAGCTGAAACGGCAGCGGATCCGCAAGAAACTGGAAAAACAGCGCCGCCATGGGGGTGGCGACCTGCCCCATGAGAAACACGCTGAGCCGGTTATCTGAGCGGGCTAGGGTGACGATGCGTATTGTATTTGCGGGTACTCCGGATTTCTCCGTACCCGCCCTTCAGGCCCTGCTGGCCAGCGGGCATTCCGTAGTCGGGGTTTACAGCCAGCCTGACCGCCCTGCCGGCCGCGGGCGCAAACTGATCCCGGGCCCGGTTAAACAGCTTGCCCTGCAGCACGCTGTTCCGGTATTTCAGCCGGACAGTCTCAAGCATGCGGAGGCACAGCGGGAACTCGCTGAACTCAAACCTGATCTGATGGTGATCGTTGCCTACGGGTTGATTCTGCCGCAAGCGGTGCTCGATCTGCCCGGCCGGGGCTGCGTGAACCTGCATGCGTCCCTGTTGCCGCGTTGGCGTGGAGCCGCGCCTGTACAGCGCGCCATTCTGGCCGGCGACCACGAATCGGGCGTGTGTCTGATGCAAATGGAGGCGGGCCTGGATTCGGGGCCGGTGCTGGTCGAAGTCAGAACCGATATTGCGAGCGACGAAACCGGCGGGACGCTACACGACCGCCTGAGCCAGCTGGCAGGGGGGCTACTGGCCCAGCACCTCGATGACCTCGAACAGGACAGGCTGGAACCGCGCATTCAGGATGAGGCGCTGGTGACCTATGCCAGTAAACTGGGTAAAAGCGAAGCGGCCATAGACTGGCAGCAGGACGCTGTGCATCTGGAACGTCAGGTGCGGGCCTTTAATCCCTGGCCGGTGGCGCAAACCCGTTATGCTGGCAAGACATTGCGCATCTGGGACGCGCGCGCCATTGACGGTTCCGGCACACCGCGTCGCGTCGTGGCAGCCGGCAAACAGGGTATTGATGTCGCTTGCGGGAGCGGTTGCCTGCGCCTGCTGGAAATACAGATGCCCGGTGCCAGACGGCTCAGTGCGGCAGATTTTCTGAATGCCCGCAATGTTGACGGGGCGGTGCTCGGGTAAGCACCGATAAGCGTGTCCAGCCAGTCCCGCAAAACTGCCGCGCTAATCGTGCACAGGGTGCTTGATCAGGGCGAATCCCTGGGCAGTCTGCTGGGACCACAGCTCGCCGGGCTGGATGACCCGCGCCAGCGGGCGCTGGCACAGGAGCTGGCTTTTGGAACCCTGCGCTGGAGTTATCGCCTGGAAGCACTGTTGGCAAGGTTGCTGCGCAAGCCGCTGAAGAAAAAGGATCGTGACCTGCATGCTTTGCTGCTGGTCGGGCTTTACCAGCTGCTGATGCTGGAAATGCCTGCACATGCGGCGGTCAGTGAAACTGTGGAGGTTGCACGCGGGCTGGGCAAGGACTGGGCGGCAGGCATGGTAAACGGTGTATTGCGCAACGCTCAACGTCAGTCAGCAGCCCTGTTGAAAGCCGTAGACGCTACAGCCGCAGCACACTGGTCACATCCGCACTGGTGGATTGAGCGTCTGCAGCAGGACTGGCCGGATAACTGGCAGCAGATTCTGGAAGCGGGCAATCAACGCCCACCGATGGTGTTGCGTGTAAACCGGCTACAGGTGGCGCGCGAGGACTATCTGCAACAATTGCGGGCAGTGGGCATCGAAGCCTTACCATTGCCATTCCAGGAATCAGCGATCCGGCTGCAGCAGCCGACGGCTGTCGACAGCCTGCCCGGATTTCGCGAAGGTCGGGTTTCGGTGCAGGACGGCGCTGCGCAGTTGTGCGCATCGCTGCTGGACCTGCAAGCCGGGCAACGCGTGCTGGATGCCTGCGCGGCACCGGGCGGGAAAACCGGGCATATACTCGAATCAGCGCCGCAGCTGGAACGTCTGCTGGCGATCGACGTCGATGAAACCCGTCTGCAGAAAGTGCGGGAAAACCTGCAACGCCTGCAACTGAACGCCGCTTTGCTGGCCGCCGATGCCGGTACTCCGCAATCCTGGTGGGATGGTAAACTTTTCGACCGGATACTGCTGGATGCGCCCTGCTCTGCCAGTGGCGTAGTACGCCGGCATCCTGACATCAAGCTGCTGCGTCGGCCTGCAGATCTGCGCAGCCTGTCACAGCAGCAACTGCGCCTGCTGGAGGCCTTATGGCCCTTGCTGGCGTCTGGCGGTATGCTGCTGTACGCAAGCTGTTCGGTATTTCGTCAGGAGAACAGCGATAATCTGCGAGTGTTTCTGGATCGACACGCTGATGCCAGTGAGCTTCCATTGCAGGCAGAGTGGGGTAAAGTACTGCCGGTGGGGCGCCAGTTGCTGCCCGGTGAACATGACATGGACGGATTTTATTTTGCGTGCTTGACCAAGGCCTGAATAACACAGCCTGTGACGGTATACCCGAAAACGACAATGAATGCTCTCCATGCCCGCTGCACGTCGTGCAGGGCTATATGGCTGCTGTTGGCGCTCAGTCTTCTGGCTGCCCCCCTGTCTGCGCGCGAAACAACCATATCCAATACCCGCACACTGCTGGTGGATGGTGTCTATCGCCTGGGCGCCCACGTTGATTTCGATTTCAACGAGACCTTGTACGATGCCTTGCATAACGGTGTGTCGCTACTTATAGAGTTGCGTGTTGAGGTGCTCCGGGAGCGCGAATGGTTATGGTC
>CAZWJB010000020.1:0-14286 GCA_964634485.1 uncultured Thiohalobacter sp.
GACGTGCCCGGGCTGGTACAATCCGCAGCCCGATATGGCGTGGCGGCGGTAAAACTTTTGCCGCTACCACCCGGGATTATTCGCAGAAGGTCAACAAGAAGGCCTATCGCGCTGCCATACGGTCCATTTTTTCGGAACTGGTGCGGCAGGATCGCCTGATAGTGGTAGAGGAATTCGCTGTTCAGGCCGCGAAAACCAGGGAGTTGCTCGGTAAGCTCAAAGAGCTGGATCTGGACAAGGTGAATTCCGCCGGAGGCGGAAGAGAGGGTGCCCTGGGGTATAATGCGCTTATCGTGCACGATGACCCGGACGAGAATCTGTACCTGGCGGCGCGTAATCTGTCGCACATCGACGTTGTCGACCCGGATATTACCGACCCGGTCAGCCTGGTTGGATTCAACAAGGTGGTGATTACGGTTGCCGCCTTGCGCAAGTTCGAGGAGAAGCTCGCATGAACAACGAGCGTATGAGCAAAATTCTGCTCGGCCCGGTCGTTTCTGAAAAGAGCACGCGTGCCGCCGATCAAAACCGGCAGTTTGTGTTCAAGGTTCTGCGTGATGCCAGCAAGCCGGAGATACGCAAGGCAGTTGAGAAAATGTTTGGCGTTAAGGTTACCCAGGTCCAGGTCAGCAACGTCAAGGGCAAAATTAAACGTTTCGGTCAGACTATCGGCCGCCGTTCCGACTGGAAAAAGGCGTACGTGACACTGGCTGAAGGTTCAGACATAGATTTCACAGGCACAGAATAATGGCTATCGTTAAGTCCAAACCAACTTCTCCCGGGCGTCGCTTCGTCGTCAAGGTCGTAGAAGCCCAGCTGCACAAGGGTGAGCCGCATGCACCGTTGCTGGAAAAAAAGAACAAGACTGGCGGGCGTAACAACAAGGGCCGTATCACTACGCGCCATCGTGGCGGCGGGCATCGCCAGCGTTACCGCGTAATCGATTTCAAGCGCGACAAGGACGGTGTGCCGGGCCGCGTAGAACGTATTGAATACGATCCAAACCGCAGCGCGCATATCGCGCTGGTGCTGTACGCGGATGGCGAGCGCCGCTACATACTGGCTCCGCGTGGTATCTATGCCGATGCCGAGATTCACAGCGGTGTTGAGGCTCCGATCAAGCCTGGCAATGCCATGCCACTGCGCAACATCCCGTTGGGTACCATGGTGCACAATATCGAGATGAAACCGGGCAAGGGTGGGCAGATTGCCCGCAGTGCCGGTTGTGGTGTGCAGCTGGTTGCGCGTGAAGGTGCGCACGCAACATTGCGTTTGCGCTCCGGTGAAATGCGTAAAATCCCGGGCGATTGCCGGGCCACGATCGGAGAAGTTGGTAACTCCGAACATAATCTGCGTTCGTTGGGCAAGGCGGGTGCAACGCGCTGGCGCGGTGTGCGGCCTACGGTCCGCGGTGTTGCCATGAACCCGGTTGACCATCCCCACGGTGGTGGTGAAGGCCGTACCTCGGGTGGCCGTCACCCGGTATCCCCCTGGGGCATGCCGACCAAGGGTTACAAGACCCGCAAGAACAAACGCACCGATAACATGATTGTGCGTCGTCGCAACCAGAAGTAACGATAGAGGTTAGAACAGTGCCACGTTCAGTGAAAAAAGGACCCTTTGTTGATCTTCACCTGGTGAAGAAGGTCGATGAAGCCGTGAGCAGTAACAGCCGCAAGCCGATCAAGACCTGGTCACGCCGTTCCATGGTATTGCCGGATATGGTTGGCCTGACTATTGCCATTCACAATGGCCGTCAGCATGTTCCGGTTCTGATCAACGAAAACATGGTCGGTCACAAACTGGGTGAGTTCGCTGTCACGCGTACCTTCAGGGGGCACGCCGCGGACAGAAAATCCAGGTAAACAAAGGGTTAGAGATATGCAAGCGTCAGCGAAATTAAGTCATGCGCGCATCTCAGCGCAGAAATGCCGGCTGGTGGCTGACCAGGTTCGTGGTCTGCCGGTTGAGCGCGCGCTGGAGATATTGGCCTACAGCAAGAAGAAAGCAGCTCACATGGTCCGCAAAGTGCTGGAATCGGCCATAGCCAACGCCGAGCACAATGAAGGCGCGGACGTGGACGAGCTGAAGGTATCCGAAATATGTGTTAACGAGGGGTCGACCCTCAAGCGCTGGAATGCCCGTGCCAAAGGCCGCGCCAACCAGATTCTGAAACGCACAAGTCATATCCAGATTACTGTTGCTGAACAGTAATTGCGATTTGAGAGATTAAAGAGAGCACGGCATGGGCCAAAAAGTACATCCAATCGGTATTCGCCTCGGCATCGTCAAGGACTGGACGTCGACATGGTATGCGGACTCGGACAAGTTTGCAGATTTCCTTAACCTGGATCTGCAGACCCGGGATTTCATCAAGAAGAAACTGAAGCACGCATCGGTCAGCCGTATCACCATCGAGCGCCCCGCAAATAATGCGGCGATCACCATTCACACCGCCCGTCCAGGGATAGTGATTGGAAAGAAGGGTGAGGATATCGAGCGTCTGCGTGCTGAAGTGTCGCGCAAGATGGGTATGCCGGTGCATATCAATATCGAAGAGATCCGCAAGCCGGAAATCGAGGCACAGCTGGTGGCGGAAAGTGTTGCCCAGCAGCTTGAGCGCCGCATCATGTTCCGCCGCGCCATGAAACGGGCGGTTGGCAACGCCATGCGACTCGGAGCACTGGGTATAAAAATCATGGTTGCCGGTCGCCTGAACGGAGCAGAAATCGCCCGTACAGAATGGTACCGCGAAGGCCGTGTGCCACTGCACACCCTGCGTGCCGATATCGATTATGGTTTTACTGAAGCCAGCACGACCTACGGCGTGATTGGTGTAAAGGTCTGGGTATTCAAGGGTGAAATCCTGGACCGCGACGAACAGAATGTAGAACCCGACGCTGCCAAAAAAGCAGCCGGCGGTAAATAAGGGAATCGCGAGATGTTACAGCCCAAAAGAACCAGATTCCGCAAACAGCAGAAAGGCCGCAATCGTGGTCTTGCGCTCAGCGGCAATAAAGTTAGTTTCGGCGAGTTTGCGCTGAAATCCACCACCCGCGGGCAGCTTACGGCGCGCCAGATCGAGGCCGCGCGTCGTACCATTACGCGCAAGGTAAAACGTGGTGGAAAACTGTGGATTCGCGTTTTCCCCGATGTGCCGATCACCAAGAAGCCGATCGAAGTGCGTCAGGGTAAGGGCAAGGGTAACGTCGAGTACTGGGTGGCAAAAATCCAGCCGGGCCGCGTGATCTATGAAATAGAAGGTGTATCGGAAGAAATGGCGCGCGAAGCCTTCAAGCTGGCCGCGGCCAAACTGCCGGTACGTACCACCTTTGTAACACGGACGGTGATGTGATGAATGCCAGCGAACTTCGTCAGAAATCGAATGATGAACTGAAGCTTGAACTGGACGGCCTGCTGCGCGAGCAGTTCAATCTCCGAATGCAGAAAGGTACTGGCCAGTTGAGCCGGCCGGACCAGGTCAGGAAAGGGCGCCGCGATATAGCGCGCCTCAAGACCGTACTGAATGAAAAAATCAAGGCAGGTGAAGCGGCATGAGTGAAAACAGCAAGCTGGTTCGCACCCTGACGGGCCGAGTTGTGAGCGACAGGATGAACAAGAGTGCCGTGGTTATGGTCGAGCGCAAGGTCCGTCATCCGTTGTACGGGAAATATATCCGCCGTTCCACCAAGCTGCACATTCATGATGAAAACAATGAGTGCAAACAGGGTGATACGGTGACGATCCGGCAATGCCGCCCGGTTTCCAAAACCAAGTCGTGGCAGTTGCTTGAAGTTGTCGAGCGTGCGGTCGGCTGATCGAACCTTATAGAGTTGCTTGAACGGGAATTACGTCATGATTCAGATGCAAACCAAACTCGATGTTGCGGACAACAGCGGAGCACGCCGCCTGCAGTGCATCAAGGTGCTGGGTGGTTCGCACCGCCGTTATGCGAATATCGGCGACATCATCAAGGTCAGTGTGAAAGAGGCTATCCCCCGTGGCAAGGTGAAAAAGGGAGAGGTCTATAACGCCGTAGTGGTTCGCACTGCCAAGGGTGTGCGGCGGGCCGATGGTTCGCTGATTCGTTTTGACGGTAATGCTGCTGTGCTGCTGAATGCCAAGCTCGAACCTATCGGTACACGTATCTTCGGACCGGTTACGCGTGAGCTGCGCAGTGAACGGTTTATGAAAATTATTTCTCTGGCACCGGAAGTGCTTTAGGCGGGAGTCAGGATTATGCGCAAAATCAAAAAAGGTGATGACGTCATCGTCAAAGTCGGCAAGGACAGCGGGAAGCGCGGAACCGTGCTGCGCGTGTTGCCGGATGTGGATAAACTGGTGGTGGAAAACGTGAATGTCGTCAAGAAACACACCAAGCCCAATCCGCAGGCAGGGATTGCAGGCGGTATCATTGAAAAAGAGATGCCGGTCGATGTATCCAACGTCATGTTGTACAACCCGGACACCAGGAAGGGTGACCGCGTTGGTTTCAAAATACTGGGAGACGGGCGCAAGGTGCGCGTTTTCAAGTCCAACAACGAAGTTGTGGATGTATGAGAGTGAGTCGCTGAGATGGCCAGATTAAAAGATATCTATCGTGATGAAGTTGTCAAAAAGCTTACCGAGCAGTTTGGCTACAAAAATGTTATGGAAGTGCCGCACGTTACCAAGGTGACCCTGAATATGGGTGTCGGTGAAGCGCTGGGCGATCGCAAGGTGATGGAGCATGCGGTCAGCGATATGGAAAAAATCGCCGGACAGAAGGCTATTGTCCGCAAGGCGCGCAAGTCTGTTGCCGGCTTCAAGGTGCGCGAAGGCTGGCCCATCGGCTGCAAGGTGACGTTGCGCAACAACCGCATGTACGAGTTCCTGGATCGTTTAATCAATATTGCGATCCCGAGGGTGCGCGATTTCCGTGGCATGAGCCCGAAATCGTTCGACGGGCGCGGCAATTACAACATGGGTGTCCAGGAACAGATTATCTTTCCGGAAGTGGACTACGACAAGATTGATACATTGCGTGGCATGGATATCGCGATAACCACCACTGCAAAAACCGACGAGGAAGGACGCGCGCTGCTGGCGGCGTTTAACTTCCCGTTCAAGAAGTGAGGAACTGACTCCATGGCAAAAAGCAACATGATCCAGCGTGAAATCAAGCGCGCAAAAATGGTCAGGAAATACGCCAGGAAGCGCGCCGAACTGAAAGCTGTCATTGGCGATGTCAATCAGTCGGAAGAGGAGCGCTACAACGCACAACTTAAATTGCAGGCACTGCCGCGCGATGCCAGTCCCTGCCGCCAGCGTAATCGCTGTCGCATAACGGGCCGGCCACACGGCTTCTATCGCAAGTTCGGACTGGCGCGCAACAAATTGCGCGAGCACGCCATGCAGGGCGACATTCCGGGCCTGGTCAAGGCCAGCTGGTAACAGCAGAGACAGGACAGAGGTACGTAAATTATGATGACGGATCCAATCGCCGATATGCTGACGCGCATTCGTAATGCTCAGCGCGCAGGCAAGCTAGCGGTGTCCATGCCAGCATCGAAACTGAAGCAGTCCATTGCCAGTGTACTCAAGGACGAAGGTTATGTAGCTGATTTTCAGATTAATGAAAAGGCTGGCAAACCGGTTATGAATGTTGAGCTCAAGTATTATGACGGGCAGCCTGTTATCGACGTGCTGAAACGTATCAGCCGCCCCGGTCTGCGTATCTACAAGGCCAGCGACGAGTTGCCCAAAGTACAGGGCGGGCTCGGCGTTGCGATTGTATCGACGTCCAAGGGTGTTATGAGTGACAGAGCTGCGCGCGCTGCCGGTGAAGGCGGTGAAGTGTTGTGCTACGTATCCTGAATTGAGTACAGATCATGTCCAGAGTTGCAAAAAAACCGGTTGAACTGCCAAAAGGTGTCGAAATCAACATCAACGGACAGGCGGTTACTGTCAAGGGCAGCAAGGGTTCCTTGTCACGCGATATCCACACTTCGGTGGGGGTCACGCAGGAAGACAATGTCGTGAGCTTTGCGCCAAAGGACGGCTCCAAGGCCGCCATGGCGCTTACGGGCACCACTCGTGCCCTGGTGAATAACATGGTGATTGGCGTCACTGAGGGTTTCGAGAAGAAACTGGAGCTGGTCGGGGTTGGTTACCGTGCACAGGCACAGGGCCAGAAACTGAACCTGACGCTGGGTTTCTCGCACCCGGTGGACTACGCGGTACCGGAGGGCATCACCGTGGAAACGCCGAGCCAGACCGAAGTTGTGGTGAGGGGTACGGACAAGCAGCAGGTTGGGCAGGTGGCTGCGGAGATTCGCGCCTACCGTCCGCCGGAGCCCTACAAGGGCAAGGGTGTGAAATACGCTGATGAAATCATCGTGCGTAAGGAAGCCAAAAAGAAATAGTTGATTCGAAGGTATCAGTATGGACAAGAAAGCATCACGACTGCGTCGCGCGAGAAAGGTCCGCGCCAGGATCCGCGAACTGGGCAAGATCCGTTTGTGTGTCAACCGGACGCCGCGCCACATCTATGCGCAGGTTATCGATGGCTCGGGCGACAAGGTGCTGGCAAGTGCCTCGACGCTGGACAGAGAATTACGCAAGGACATAAGTAGTACCAGTAACAGTGCTGCGGCGGCCGTGATCGGCAAGGCTGTGGCAGAACGGGCCAAGGCCGCCGGCGTCAGCCAGGTTGCTTTTGACCGTTCCGGTTTCAAATATCATGGCCGTGTGAAGGCGCTGGCGGATGCCGCGCGTGAAAACGGTCTGGAATTCTAATCAAGGGTTTGCACTATGGCGCATGTCGATAATCAACAGAATTCGGACGGTCTGCAGGAAAAGCTGATCGGTATCAACCGTGTCGCCAAGGTGGTGAAGGGTGGTCGTCAGTTCGGTTTCGCCGCCCTGACCGTGGTCGGTGACGGCGAGGGCAAGGTTGGTTTCGGGCGTGGCAAGGCGCGCGAAGTGCCGGTAGCCATCCAGAAGGCCATGGAAAACGCCCGCAAGAATATGCAGCAGGTAGCCCTGAAAGACGGTACTTTGCAGTACCCGATTATGGCGAACTTTGGTGCAGCCAGGGTGTATATGCAGCCTGCATCTGAAGGTACCGGAATTATTGCCGGTGGCGCCATGCGCGCGGTTTTCGAGGTAGTCGGTGTGCGTGATGTGCTGGCCAAATGTATTGGCACCAATAACCCGATCAATGTCGTGCGGGCAACCATGAAAGGGCTGGCTGAAATGAGCTCGCCGGAGATGGTCGCTGCCAAGCGCGGCAAAAAGGTTGAAGAGATCCTGGGGTAAGCCATGACTGACAAGACATTAAAGGTAACGCTGGTCAAGAGCACCAGTGGACGACTTAAATCGCACAAGGCGTGTGCAGCCGGTCTTGGCCTGCGTCGCATCCGTCACACGGTTGAGGTCGCGGATACACCCGAGAATCGCGGCATGATCAACAAGATTTCATACCTGCTACAGGTAGAGGGCGCTTGACATGCGACTGAATACACTTAAACCCACAGCCGGCAGCCGGTCGGAAGGCAAGCGCCGCGGACGCGGTATCGGCTCGGGTCTGGGCAAGACCGGCGGGCGCGGCCACAAGGGTCAGAAGTCCCGTTCCGGCGGTTTCCACAAGATCGGTTTCGAGGGTGGTCAGATGCCCTTGCAGCGTCGCCTGCCTAAAGTCGGTTTTACATCGCGCGTCTCCCGGGTAACGGAAGAAGTGCGCTTGAGTGAACTGGCGCTGGTTGAAGGTGATACCGTCGATCTGGCCGCGCTTAAGGCTGCAGGTGTTATCAAGCAGAGCACGCTCTTCGCAAAGATTATGTTGTCTGGCGAAATCAGCAAGGCAGTCACGGTGAGTGGCATTGGTGTCACCAAGGGTGCGCGCGCGGCAATAGAAGCGGCCGGCGGCAAAATTGAAGACTAGCGTGACAAGGCTGGATCACTAATGGCGAAATCTGGCGCGGGAGGGCTCGGCGACATGGGCAAGCTGACGGAACTGCGTCAGCGTATCCTTTTTGTGCTCGGCGCCATTATTGTCTTTCGTATCGGGTCCTTTATCCCGCTGCCGGGTATCGACCCGATAGTACTGGAGACACTGGCCGAACAGCAGAAGGGCACCATCCTGGACATGTTCAACATGTTCTCGGGTGGCGCACTGAAGCGGCTGTCGCTGTTCGCGCTCGGGATCATGCCCTATATATCGGCATCGATCATCATGCAGTTGCTGTCGTTCACCGTGCCTGCGCTGGAACAGTTGAAGAAGGAAGGTGAACCGGGTCGTCACAAGATCACCCAGTACACACGTTACGCTACAGTGGTGCTCGCGACCTTCCAGGCGATCGGAATATCGACGGCACTGCAGGGGCAGATGGTTGGCGGCTCGTCGCTGGTTGTATTGCATGGCATGCCATTTATCGTTTCGTCGGTTGCCTGCCTGGTTACGGGAACCCTGTTCCTGATGTGGCTGGGCGAACAGGTTACCGAGCGCGGCGTGGGTAACGGTATCTCGATTATCATCTTCTCGGGTATCGTAGCGGGTCTGCCGGCAGCGATCGGCGGCTCACTGGAGCTGGTGCGCACCGGGGAAATGAACACCCTGAGTATCCTGTTCCTGTTCTCTATGGCGTTGGCGGTTACCGCATTTGTAGTATTCGTGGAACGTGGACAGCGGCGCATTACGGTTAACTACGCCAAGCGGCAACAGGGTCGCAAGATGTACGCGGCGCAAAGCACGCATTTGCCGCTGAAGCTGAATATGGCCGGTGTTATTCCGCCGATATTCGCGTCCAGTATTATTCTGTTCCCGGCTACGGCCGGACAGTGGTTTGGCAGTAATGAAGGCATGGGCTGGCTGAAAGATATTTCATCCTCCCTGTCGCCGGGTCAGCCCTTGTATATCCTGTTCTATGCAATGGCGATTATGTTTTTTGCCTTCTTTTACACCGCCATCGTCTTCAATTCGAAGGAGACGGCGGACAACCTGAAGAAATCCGGTGCATTTATTCCCGGAATTCGGCCCGGTGAGCAGACTTCTCGTTACATCGACGGTGTAATGACACGGCTGACGCTGGCGGGTGCCATATACATTACGTCAGTTTGCCTGCTGCCGGAGTTTTTGATTTTGTACTGGAATGTGCCCTTCTATTTTGGCGGTACATCCCTGCTGATTATCGTAGTAGTGGTCATGGATTTTATGGCCCAGGTGCAGTCGTTGATGGTTTCACACCAGTACGACGGGCTGATGAAAAAGGCCAATCTGAAAGGACACGGCCGGCCCGGGTTGCTGCGCTAGAACAGAGTTAAACAGGTGAGATCATGAAAGTACGTTCATCGGTAAAACGCATTTGTCGCAATTGCAAAATTGTCCGTCGCAAGGGCGTGGTTCGGGTCATCTGCAAGGATGGCCGCCACAAGCAGCGCCAGGGCGCCTGCAAGTAGCAATTGCCGGTTTTTAATTTGAAATAAGGGGCTTTATCCGGTATTGTTGCGGGTTCGATAACTCGCGATCGGTAGCTTCGCTGAGGAGAGAGGATTCATGGCTCGTATAGCCGGAATTAACGTTCCAACCCAGAAACACGCAGTAGTTGCGCTGACCGCTATTTACGGTATCGGTGCGACGTCTGCGCGCAAAATCTGCGACGCCTGCGGTATCGATCCGGCCACCAAGATCAAGGATCTTTCCGAGCCTGATATCGAGTCTATCCGTGGCGAAGTCACAAAATACACAGTGGAAGGCGATCTGCGCCGCACCCTGTCGATGAACATCAAACGTCTCATGGACCTGGGTTGCTACCGGGGCATGCGCCACCGCCGTGGTTTACCACTGCGTGGCCAGCGCACCCGCACCAATGCCCGTACCCGCAAGGGTCCGCGTCGCCCGATTCGTAAATAAATTGCTGGAAACAGGTATTCAACATGGCTAAGCCGGCTTCAGGTACAAAGCGCAAGAAGGTCAAAAAGAACGTGGTCGACGGGGTCGCCCACATTCATGCCTCCTTCAACAACACCATCGTGACCATTACCGATCGTCAGGGTAATGCACTGGCCTGGGCGACAGCCGGCGGTTCCGGTTTTCGCGGTTCACGCAAGAGCACGCCGTTCGCCGCGCAGGTCGCTGCCGAACGCGTGGGCGAGATGGTCAGGGAATACGGGTTGAAGAACCTGGAAGTCGAGGTCAAGGGCCCCGGCCCGGGCCGTGAGTCCGCGGTGCGCGCGCTGAACAACGCCGGCTACAAGATTACTAACATTACCGATGTGACCCCGATTCCGCACAACGGTTGCCGCCCGCCCAAGAAGCGGCGCGTTTAGGGCGGAGGAGAGCAAATGGCAAAGTATGTTGGACCCAAGTGTCGCCAGTGTCGCCGTGAAGGCAGCAAGTTATTCCTGAAGGGCGAGAAGTGTTACACCAGCAAGTGCTCGGTCGAGAATCGTGCCTTCCCGCCGGGGCAGCACGGTCAGCGCCGCGGGCGCCTGTCCGATTATGCCACGCAGCTGCGTGAAAAGCAGAAAATGCGTCGCATCTATGGCGTGCTGGAGCGTCAATTCCGCAACTACTACCAGAGTGCAGCCCAGCGCAAGGGTTCCACTGGTGAGAATCTGCTGCAGTTACTGGAAGGTCGTCTGGACAATGTCGTCTACCGCATGGGTTTTGCCGCATCGCGTCCCGAGGCGCGTCAGCTGGTACGCCACAACGCAGTCGTGGTGAACGGCAAACGTGTCACGATCCCGTCCTACCAGGTTCAGCCGAATGACAGCCTGACCATCGCCGAGAAATCACGTAAGCAGTTACGCGTGACGTCAGCCATGGAAGTTGCCGAACAGCGCGGGTTTGTCGACTGGATCGATGTCGACCCGAAAAAACTGGAAGGTACATACAAGGCGCGTCCCGAACGTGCGGATCTCCCCGCAGAGATTAACGAGCATCTCGTCGTCGAGTTGTACTCCAAGTAAGCCAACAGGTAAGAGGACTATTCATGCCGGGCAAGGTCAACGAGTTTCTGAAACCACGTATTGTCGACGTTCAGTCGGTTAACGAGCGTACCGCGAAAGTCGTTCTGGAACCGCTGGAACGCGGATTCGGCCATACGCTGGGCAACGCGCTACGTCGCATTCTCCTGTCTTCCATGCCGGGCTGCGCGGTCACGGCTGTGGAAATCGAAGGTGTTCTGCACGAGTACTCCACGATCGAAGGCGTGCAGGAAGATGTCATGGAAATCATGCTCAACCTGAAAGGGGTTGCGCTGCAGATGTATAACCGCGACGAAGCCACCCTGAGGCTGAGCAAGAAAGGTCCGGGGCAGGTGACAGCGGGTGATATCGTGCTGGATCATGATATCGAAATTATTAATCCGGATTACGTGATTGCCAATCTGACCAAGGGTGGTGAACTCAACATGACCCTGAAAGTCGAAATGGGCCGTGGTTACGAACCGGCAACGGTACGCGCTGCCGCCAGTGAAGAGGAAAGCAAGCCGATCGGCTCCCTGCAGCTGGATGCCAGTTTTACACCGGTGTCCCGAGTGTCCTATAACGTGGACGCAGCACGTGTTGAACAGCGCACCAACCTGGACAAGCTGATTATCGAGATCGAAACCAACGGCACCCTGGATCCGGAAGAGGCGATTCGTCGCGCTGCCACCATCCTGCAGGACCAGGTGTCGGTATTCGTCGATCTGCAAGGCAAGGAAGAAGCCGAACCGGAAAGTCCGGAAGCGGATATCGATCCGATCCTGCTGCGCCCGGTCGATGATCTGGAACTGACTGTACGTTCCGCAAACTGCCTGAAGGCAGAAAGTATTTATTTCATCGGTGACCTGATTCAGCGCACCGAAGTCGAGCTGCTGAAAACCCCGAACCTGGGCAAAAAGTCGCTCACCGAAATCAAGGATGTCCTGGCATCCCGTGGTCTGTCACTGGGCATGCGCCTGGAAAACTGGCCACCGGCTGGACTCAAGGAAAGCGACAAACAATCCGTGGTCGGAATTTAACGTAGGAAAGTATCATGCGTCACCGTCGAAGTGGGCGAAAACTCAATCGTAACAGCAGCCATCGCAAAGCCATGTTCAGCAACATGGCCGCGTCACTGATGCGACATGAAGTTATCAAGACAACCTTGCCCAAAGCCAAGGAACTGCGCCGTGTTGCAGAGCCGCTGATCACCATGGCGAAGATCGACAGTGTGCACAAACGCCGCCTGGCATTTGCCCGCCTGCGCGATCGCGAAGTGGTCACCAAGTTGTTCAACGAACTGGGTCCGCGCTACAAGGATCGCCCCGGCGGTTACCTGCGTATCCTGAAAATGGGCTTTCGTACCGGAGACAAGGCGCCGATGGCGCTGGTCGAACTGGTCGACCGGCCTGAATCCGATGCCGGAGATTTCGAGGCCGTAGACGAGTAGCCTGCATCACAGGTACAGATTGAAAAAAGCCGGGCAATGCCCGGCTTTTTTGTGGGCCGGTACAGGCCTGCGGATGGTGCGCTATCATGAAACCCTATGATTGCGACCTTCACGGATTTTGGCGTGCCCGGCCCCTACCTGGGCCAGATGCACGCCGTATTCCGGCACCAGGCCCCGGGCGTGCCGGTGGTCGACATTTTCCCCGACCTGCCCGCCTTTAATATCAAAGCCGCAGCCTACCTGCTGCCGGCCTATAGTCAGTATCTCCCCGAAAACAGCGTATGCGTCTGCATCGTTGACCCCGGTGTGGGTACCGATCGGCGAGCCGTGGCCGTGCAATGTGGCGCTCGCTGGTACGTCGGCCCGGACAACGGCCTGTTCACTGTTTTGATCCACCACGTCGGCAGCGCAGAGGCTTTCATCATCGACTGGCGCCCCGGCCAACTGTCCAGCAGCTTCCACGGCCGCGACCTGTTTGCCCCGGTAGCCGCAAAACTGGCTCGCGGCGAACCGCCACCGGGCGACGCACTGGACCCGGCACAGCTGGTCGCACCCGACTGGCCGGACGATCTCGCAGAAATCGTATACCTGGATCATTTCGGCAACGCCGTCACCGGCTTGCGTGCCTCAAGTATAAACGCAGCCGCCACAATTGAAATCGCAGGAACAAAGTGTGAGTTCCGGCGCACCTTCGGCGAAGCGCAGCCGGGCACGCCGTTCTGGTACGAAAACGCAAACGGCCTGGTTGAGATAGCGCTGGCAAACGGTCACGCGGCCCGCGAACTGGGCCTCGAAGTGGGTACCGCCTTGTCAGTGTGAAGGCATTTCCGAACGCGGAATCAGGGTTTAACCTGGTCCGCAAGCAAGCTGCGGATAATCGCCCGCACCTCGGGATGATTAAAATCCCTGCCACCCACCGCGCGATACACCACCCGTCCGCGCTTGTCGATCAGCACCGTCGTCGGCAGACCTTTAACACCATAGGCTTGTGACACCGCACTGTCCCGGTCGAAAAGAATCGGAAAAGCGGGGAACACCTCAAGCTGCCCCATATAGGCAAATACATGGTCCGGCGATTCCCACTGGTTGATCGCCAGGACAGTAAAAGGCTCTTTCCTGAAAGCCTGGTACAGCGCTTCCATCGACGGCAACTCACGCCGGCAGGGCGGACACCAGGTCGCCCAGAAATTCACCATAACCACCTTGCCCCGGTAATCACCGAGCGTGTAAGACTCGCCATCCATATCCTCAAGGGTAAAATCCGGCGCCGCCACCGGCGTAGCCAGTTGCGTCAACTGATGGTTAAGTTCCGGCACCGGCAATTGTGCATGTAATAGCCCGGCCGGTAACAGGATGCCGAGTAGTAGTGCACTGCAGAGCCGACCTTCAGCGATCCGGCAATGCAGCAGGCGCACAACGCAGTTCTTCAAGTTTTCCTTCATGGGTTTCACCCGCATAGCTCCAGGAATAGACAAGATCAAAAACACTGCCGGGCGGTAACCGAACCGTGGTAAAACCCTGGCTCCAGTCACCCGGTTCAAAGATCTGGTCATCCGGCAAAATAGACCAGCGAAATGCGACCCCCTGTTCCTTCCATTCGTCGACCCATTGCGTCTTGGTTTTCAGAGCATGGGCCTTGCCATCTGATGTGACATAACGCCAGTCGGCAACCCGGTACGACAGCCGCTGTTGCGAGTCATTGGTCACGATCGTCCCGAACACGCAGTAAGCGGCAACAGATTCAACAATGTCAGGCGGAAGACCACGCGCACTGTAGGTCGCCCTTACATAGTCCGGCAGCACCTGCAGCAACTGCATACTGAAACCGGGTTCCCGAATCTGCCACGACAACAGACCGGTATCCGGATCAGTGTGTCGCTGCACCTCGC
>CAZWJB010000021.1:0-13953 GCA_964634485.1 uncultured Thiohalobacter sp.
TTTTGGTCGTTCCACACCGGTCGACCTTGAGTTTAGTCAGGTCGAGAAAGGCTGAATATGTATGGGGACAGAATTTAATTCTGTCCCCAGTCTGCAATCGGGGAGCCGCGAGGCGCTTGTACCCACAGGAGTGTAATCCATGGCTAAGAAAATCGAGGCGTATATCAAGCTGCAGGTGCCAGCCCAGGACGCCAATCCCAGCCCACCTGTAGGCCCCGCCCTGGGCCAGCACGGTGTCAATATTATGGAGTTCTGCAAGACATTCAATGCGCAGACGCAGAGCCTTGAGAAAGGCATGCCGGTTCCGGTTGTTATCACGGTTTACGGTGACCGCAGTTTTACCTTTATTACCAAGACCCCTCCGGCTGCCGTGTTGCTGAAGAAAGCAGCGGGTATTCCCAAGGGCTCCGGCACTCCCAATACCGACAAGGTTGGCAAGGTGAAACGCGAACAGCTGGAAGAAATCGCTAACATCAAAATGCCCGACCTGACGGCGGCCGATATGGACGCCGCCGTGCGTACCATCGCGGGTACCGCGCGCAGTATGGGTCTGGATACCGAAGGGGTGAACTAGTCATGGCCAAACCAGGCAAACGTGCAAAACTGATCAGTGAAAAGATCGAGCCCGGCAAGTTGTACCCCGTTGAAGAGGCGCTGACCTTGTTAAGCGAGGTGGCTTCGCCGAAATTCTCGGAATCCGTTGATGTCAGTATTAACCTGGGGGTCGATCCGCGGAAATCCGACCAGGTCGTGCGCAGTTCCACGGTATTACCGAATGGTACCGGTAAAACAGTGCGTGTTGCCGTATTTACCCAGGGCGCCAGTGCTGACGCTGCCCGGGAAGCCGGAGCGGATATTGTCGGCATGGATGACCTGGCGGAGGAAGTCAAAAAGGGCAACATGGATTTTGACGTTGTTATCGCCAGTCCGGACGCCATGCGCGTGGTCGGTCAGCTGGGTCAGATTCTGGGTCCACGCGGTCTGATGCCCAACCCGAAAGTGGGTACGGTTAGCCCGGACGTCGCTGCGGCGGTCAAGAATGCCAAGTCCGGTCAGGTGCGTTACCGCACTGACAAGGGTGGCATTATTCACTGTTCGATCGGTAAGGCGGATTTCAAGGCGGCTGACCTGAGAGAAAATCTGCAGGCACTGATAGCTGATCTGAACAAATTGAAACCGGCCTCGGCAAAAGGAATATTTATGAAGAAAGTTACGCTCTCGACCACGATGGGGCCGGGCCTGGTCGTCGATCAGGCAACGCTGGAGCTGTAAACTTGCAGAAGCCCGGTGTGTCGTAACTACGGCATGCCGAATGTTTTGACGCTGCTCGGAACTCCCGGGAAGCCGTCAAAGACCGCAGGTGCCGCGAGGCTTAATGGCCAGGTGAGAGCCTGGTAACCTGCGCAGATGGTGTAGCCCCGACAAGATATTTATCTTGTTTGAGGCCACCGCAACCGGTGTTCCGGACCTGTCCGGGTTCGGGCACTGTAACAGTGGACAGGGTTGATCTCTCAATCCGGTCTGTGATGGAGGTAATAAGGTGGCACTAAGTCTTGAACAGAAAAAGGCTGTAGTTTCCGAGGTTGCTGTGATCGCCGCTGAAGCGCATTCAGCAGTTGCTGCCGAGTATTGTGGTCTTACTGTCGAAGAAATGACCGAGTTGCGGGCCAGGGCGCGTGACGATGGGGTTTATCTTCGGGTGGTCAAGAACACACTGGCCAAACGTGCCGTTGAAGGTACTGACTTTGAGTGCATGCAGGACGGTCTGACCGGTCCGCTGGTGCTGGCTTTCTCCCGGGAGGAGCCGGGTGCAGCCGCGCGACTGGTGAAGGACTTTGCCAAAGAGCACGATCAGTTGGTACCCAGGCTGGTGGTGTTTGGCGGTGAAATGCTCGCTGCATCGGATCTGGATCGTCTGGCGAAGTTGCCAACCCGTGATCAGGCTATCAGTATGCTGATGGCTGTAATGAAAGCCCCGAGCGAAAAACTTGTCCGCACCCTCAATGAGGTGCCTGGCAAGCTGGTTCGTACCGTGGCTGCCATTCGCGATCAGAAACAGTCAGCCTGAATCTATTTTGTAGATATTCATTTTTTTGGAGTAAGCAATTATGGCAGCGTCACAAGAAGACATTCTGGAAACGATTTCCAACATGAGTGTAATGGAGGTCGTCGACCTGATCTCCGCAATGGAAGAAAAGTTCGGTGTATCAGCCGCCGCCGCTGTAGCAGCAGCCCCGGCAGCCGCCGCTGGTGATGCCGGCGCCGCTGAAGAGCAGACCGAGTTCGACGTCGTGATGACGAGCTTTGGATCGAACAAGGTCTCCGTCATCAAGGCCGTCCGTAGTATCACCGGTCTGGGTCTGAAGGAGGCCAAGGGACTGGTGGAAAGTGCACCCACTCCGGTCAAGGAAGGTGCTTCCAAGGACGAAGCCGAAGACATCAAAAAACAGTTGGAAGAAGCCGGCGCCACTGTCGAGGTCAAATAACGACCTTGATGCCCGCAGGCATTCCGATGTCAGGGAGTGGCTGGTAGCGATTACTCGCTACCAGCCTTTTCCCGTTATTTGGATTTAAAGATTACTGAGAGAGGAATACCGATGGCTTACAGCTTTACCGAAAAGAAACGCATCCGTAAGGATTTCGGCAAGCGGCAGAGCATTATGGAGGTGCCATACCTGCTCGCGACCCAGCTGAATTCGTATCGGGCTTTTCTGCAAGCCGATGCTGATCAGGATAAGCGTCAGGATAAAGGTCTGCACGCGGCCTTTTCGTCGGTGTTCCCTATCACCAGCTATGCCGGTACCGCATCGCTGGACTACGTCAGTTATCGCCTCGGCACACCGGTATTTGACGTAAAGGAATGCCAGCTGCGCGGCATGACGTATGCTGCACCGTTGCGCGCCCTGGTGCGCCTGGTGATTTACGATAAGGAAGGCGCCAACAAGTCCATCAAGGATATCAAGGAGCAGGAAGTCTACATGGGCGAGCTGCCGCTGATGACGGAAAATGGAACCTTCGTTATCAATGGTACGGAACGAGTCATTGTTTCGCAGCTGCACCGTTCACCGGGTGTGTTCTTTGACCACGACAAGGGCAAGAGCCATTCCTCTGGCAAGCTGTTGTTCTCCGCGCGCGTGATTCCCTATCGAGGTTCCTGGCTGGACTTTGAATTCGACGCCAAGGACTCGCTGTTTGTGCGCATCGACCGTCGTCGCAAGTTGCCGGCCACAGTGCTGTTGCGTGCGCTCGGCTACGAAACAGAACAGATTATTGATATTTTCTTCGACACTAACACTTTCCACATCGACGCCGGAAAAATCGAACTGGACCTGGTGCCCGAACGCCTGCGTGGTGAGACCACCATGTTTGATATCAAGGTCAAGAGCAAGGTCATTGTCGAGGAAGGACGCCGCGTCACTGCGCGTCACATCCGTGAACTGGAGAAATCCGGTGTCAAAACCCTGGAAGTTCCGGAGGAATACCTGCTGGACAAGGTGCTGGCACATGCTGTGATCAATACCGAAACAGGTGAAGTGATTGCCAATGCCAACGATGAGATCACCGAAGAACTGATCGCTGCACTGCGTGAAGCCGGTATCAAGGAAATTCGTACGATTTACACCAACGATCTCGATCGTGGTCCATACATTTCAAATACCCTGCGTATCGACGCGACTACTACACAGCTGGAAGCCCAGGTAGAGATTTACCGTATGATGCGCCCGGGGGAGCCGCCGACCAAAGACGCTGCACAGAACCTGTTTCATAACCTGTTCTTTACCTTTGAACGTTATGACCTGTCTGCCGTGGGGCGTATGAAATTCAATCGACGTGTTGGCCGCGAGGGTGATACCGGGATTGGTGTCCTGTACGACAGTGTGTACTTCAAGCTGCGTGCCGGGAAGAAAGACGAGACTGCGAAGCAGGCCGTCGAAGAGCGTGGCGACAGCTCGGATATCCTCGACGTGATGACCACACTGGTTAATATTCGCGATGGTAACGGCGTGGTCGACGATATCGATCACCTCGGCAACCGTCGTATCCGCTGTGTGGGTGAAATGGCCGAAAACGTGTTCCGTATCGGCCTGGTGCGCGTCGAACGCGCTGTTCGGGAGCGCCTGAGCGTGGCGGAATCGGAAAGCCTGATGCCGCAGGAGCTGATCAACGCCAAGCCGGTGGCTGCTGCAATCAAGGAATTTTTTGGTTCCAGCCAGTTGTCGCAGTTCATGGATCAGAACAACCCGTTATCCGAAGTGACGCACAAACGTCGTGTATCGGCTCTCGGTCCTGGCGGACTGACCCGTGAGCGCGCAGGTTTCGAAGTCCGCGACGTACATCCCACCCACTATGGCCGTGTATGCCCGATCGAGACACCTGAAGGACCGAATATCGGCCTGATCAACTCGCTGGCTGTGTATTCGCGCACCAACGAGTACGGTTTTCTGGAAACGCCCTACCGCAAGGTGGTAGCTGGCCGGGTAAGCAACGATATCGAATACCTGTCGGCTATCGAGGAAGGCCAGTTTATTATTGCGCAGGCCAATGCCACGGTTGACGCCAAAGACAATCTCACCGATGAGCTGGTTTCCAGTCGCCATCAGAATGAATTTACCTTGTCGACGCCTGACCGTGTGGACTACATCGACGTTTCACCCAAACAGATTGTGTCAGTGGCTGCTGCCCTGATTCCGTTCCTGGAACACGACGATGCCAACCGCGCACTGATGGGCTCCAATATGCAGCGCCAGGCTGTGCCGACCCTGCGTGCCGAGAAACCGCTGGTAGGTACCGGTATCGAGCGTACCGTGGCTGTCGACTCGGGCGTTACCGTGGTATCACAGCGTGGTGGTGTGGTCGAAACGGTTGATGCGGGTCGTATCGTTGTACGCGTTAACGATGACGAGACTGTGGCGGGTGAGCCGGGTGTGGACATCTACAACCTCACCAAGTATACACGCTCCAACCAGAACACCTGTATCAACCAGCGACCGCTGGTTTCACCGGGTGATGTCGTCGCGCGCGGCGACGTGCTGGCCGACGGTCCGAGCACTGACATGGGCGAGCTGGCATTGGGACAGAACCTGCGTATCGCTTTCATGCCCTGGAACGGCTACAACTTCGAGGACTCGATTCTGATCTCGGAGCGTGTGGTTCAGGAAGATCGCTTCACCACTATTCATATCGAAGAACTGACCTGCGTTGCGCGTGACACCAAGCTGGGGCCGGAAGAAATCTCCGGCGATATTCCCAATGTGGGTGAAGGCGCGCTGGGCAAGCTGGACGAATCCGGCATCGTCTACATCGGCGCCGAGGTGAATCCGGGTGACATCCTGGTCGGCAAGGTGACGCCCAAGGGTGAAACCCAGCTCACTCCGGAAGAAAAACTGCTGCGCGCCATCTTCGGCGAGAAGGCGTCCGACGTGAAGGATACCTCGTTGCGTGTGCCTTCCGGTATGGACGGCACTATCATCGATGTGCAGGTGTTCACGCGCGACGGTGTCGAGAAGGATGCGCGTTCCCTGCAGATCGAGGACGAGCAGATTGCCGGTATCAAGAAAGACCTGAACGACCAGCTGCGCATTATGGAAGGCGACATTTTCCAGCGTGTTGAAAAGCTGCTTACCGGCAAGACCGCTGACGGTGGCCCCGACAAGCTCAAGGCTGGCAGCAAGATCACCAGGTCGTACCTCGATGAACTGGACAAGGGTCAGTGGTTCGAGATTCGCCTGAAGAACGAGGAGGCCAACCAGCAGCTCGAAGCCGCTGCGCGCCAGCTGGAAGAACTGCGCAAGGATTTCGACCAGCGTCTGGAAGAAAAGCGTAACAAGATTACCGCTGGTGATGACCTGGCGCCCGGTGTGCTGAAGATGGTCAAGGTCTACATGGCCGTCAAGCGTCGCGTACAGCCGGGCGACAAGATGGCCGGCCGTCACGGTAACAAGGGTGTCATTTCCATGATCGTGCCGGTGGAAGACATGCCTTACGACGAAAACGGCACCCCGGTCGATATCGTGCTCAATCCGCTCGGCGTACCATCGCGCATGAACATCGGACAGGTGCTGGAGACGCACCTGGGCTGGGCGGCGTCCGGCCTTGGCGTGAAGATCGGCAGGATGCTCGATGCACAGGTCAAGGTGCAGGAGCTGCGCAAGTTCCTGGGTGAGATCTACAATTCCTCCAGCGGCAAGAAGGAGGACCTGGGCTCGTTCAGTGACGGGGAGATCCTCAAACTGGCGGATAACCTGCGCAAGGGTGTGCCGATGGCGACGCCGGTATTCGACGGCGCTGCTGAAGCGGATATCAAATACATGCTGCGGCTGGCCGGGCTGCCGGAAACCGGTCAGACGACTCTGTACAACGGCCGTACCGGTGATGCTTTCGAACGTCAGGTGACTGTGGGTTATATGTACATTCTGAAATTGAACCACCTGGTTGACGACAAGATGCATGCGCGCTCAACAGGCCCGTACAGTCTGGTTACACAACAGCCGCTGGGCGGTAAGGCACAGTTCGGTGGTCAGCGCTTCGGTGAAATGGAGGTGTGGGCGCTGGAAGCCTACGGTGCTGCCTACACCTTGCAGGAAATGTTGACAGTCAAGTCCGATGACGTGAATGGCCGTACCAAGATGTACAAGAACATTGTTGACGGGAATCACCACATGGAAGCCGGCATGCCGGAGTCCTTTAACGTGCTGGTTAAGGAAATTCGTTCGTTGGGCATCAGCCTGGAACTGGAACAGGACTGAGGGAGAGAAAATGAGAGACTTACTGAATCTGTTAAATCCTCAGGGTCACAATGACGACTTTGATGCCATCCGTATTGGTCTGGCCTCGCCTGATCTGATTCATTCATGGTCCTACGGTGAAGTTAAAAAGCCGGAGACCATTAACTACCGGACCTTCAAGCCGGAGCGTGATGGTCTGTTCTGCGCCAAGATTTTCGGCCCGGTCAAGGATTACGAGTGCCTGTGCGGCAAGTACAAGCGCCTCAAGCACCGCGGTGTGGTATGTGAGAAGTGTGGTGTTGAAGTAACGCTTTCCAAGGTGCGGCGTGACCGCATGGGACACATCGAGCTGGCCAGCCCGGTGGCGCATATATGGTTTCTGAAATCGTTGCCTTCGCGAATCGGTCTGCTGCTGGATATGACGCTGCGCGATATCGAACGTGTACTGTACTTCGAGGCCTTCGTGGTTATCGACGCGGGCATGACCACCCTGGAACGCGGCCAGTTGCTGTCGGAAGAAGCCTATCTCGAAGCCATCGAGGAAAACGGTGACGAGTTCGATGCGCGCATGGGTGCGGAAGCGGTGTTCGAGTTGTTGCGCGACCTTGATCTCAAGGCCGAAATTACCCAGTTGCGTGAAGACATGGGCGCCACCAAGAGCGAAACCAAGCTGAAACGCCTGGGCAAGCGCCTCAAGTTGTGCGAGTCCTTCCTGGGCTCCGGCAACAAACCCGAGTGGATGGTCATGACCGTGTTGCCGGTGCTGCCTCCGGAACTGCGCCCACTGGTTCCGCTGGACGGCGGTCGCTTCGCGACTTCGGACCTTAATGATTTGTACCGTCGTGTCATCAACCGCAACAACCGTCTGCGCCGCCTGCTGGAACTGAATGCGCCGGACATCATTGTGCGTAACGAAAAGCGCATGTTGCAGGAGTCTGTGGATGCGCTGCTGGATAACGGTCGTCGTGGCCGCGCCATCACGGGTACCAACAAGCGCCCGCTGAAATCGCTGGCTGACATGATCAAGGGCAAGCAGGGTCGTTTCCGCCAGAACCTGCTGGGCAAGCGCGTCGATTACTCCGGCCGTTCCGTTATCGTGGTGGGTCCGACACTGCGTCTGCATCAGTGTGGTCTGCCCAAGCGTATGGCGCTCGAACTGTTCAAGCCGTTCATTTTCAGCAAACTGCAATTGCGCGGTCTGGCAACCACCATCAAGGCGGCCAAGAAGCTGGTGGAGCGCGAAGGCGCAGAGGTCTGGGATATTCTCGAAGAGGTTATTCGCGAACACCCGGTCATGCTTAACCGCGCACCGACTTTGCATCGACTGGGTATACAGGCGTTCGAGCCGGTGCTCATTGAAGGCAAGGCGATTCAGTTGCACCCGTTGGTGTGTGCGGCATTCAACGCCGACTTCGACGGCGACCAGATGGCGGTTCACGTACCGCTTTCACTGGAAGCGCAACTCGAAGCACGTGCGTTGATGATGTCTACCAATAATATTCTGTCGCCCGCTAACGGTGAACCGATCATTGTACCATCGCAGGATGTTGTGCTGGGCCTTTACTACATGACCCGCGAGCGCATCAATGCGAAAGGTGAAGGCATGATGTTCGCTGATATTGCCGAGGTGCATCGGGCTTACGAAACCGGTTATGCCGATCTGCATGCCAGGGTAAAGGTGCGCATCAGCGACAGTATGATGACCGATGATAGTGTGCTGGAGCATAAAACCGCTGTCAGGGATACTACCGTAGGGCGTGCCCTGCTGTCGGAAATTCTGCCTGAAGGTATCCCGTTTGAGTATGTCGACCGTGATATGTCCAAGAAGGCCATCTCCAGCGTTATCAATACCTGCTATCGAAAGGTCGGTCTGAAGGCCACGGTCGTGTTTGCCGACCAGCTGATGTATACCGGTTTCTCCTTTGCTACGCGTGCCGCGGTCTCCTTCGGTATCGACGATATGGTGATTCCGGAAGAAAAGGCGCCGATCCTCGCCGAAGCGGAATTGGAAGTTAAGGAAATCGAGAACCAGTACACCTCGGGGCTGGTGACCAATGGCGAGCGTTACAACAAGGTCGTCGATATATGGTCGCGCACCAATGACCAGATTGCCAAGGCGATGATGGACAAACTCGGCACGGAAACGGTTGTAAACGCCAAGGGTGAGACGGTCAAACAGAATTCCTTCAACTCGGTGTTCATGATGGCCGATTCCGGCGCGCGTGGTTCCGCTGCCCAGATCCGCCAGCTGGCCGGCATGCGCGGTCTGATGGCCAAGCCGGACGGTTCCATTATCGAAACGCCCATCACGGCAAATTTCCGTGAAGGCCTGAACGTGTTGCAGTACTTTATTTCAACGCACGGCGCCCGAAAAGGTCTGGCGGATACTGCGTTGAAGACTGCGAACTCCGGTTACCTGACACGCCGCCTGGTCGATGTTGCGCAGGACCTGGTGGTCACAGAAGTGGACTGCGGTACCAGCAAAGGTCTGATCATGACACCGCTGGTCGAGGGTGGTGATGTGGTCGAGTCGTTGAGCGAGCGTGTGCTTGGCCGTTTCACGGCAACCGATACCTGTGCACCGGGCAGCGACGAAGTCGTTGTTCCGGCCGGAACACTGATCGACGAAAAGTGGGTCGAGAACATCGAGGCCGCCAGTATCGACGAAATCGTGGTGCGTTCGCCAATCAGTTGTGAAGTCCGTTACGGTATATGTTCATCCTGCTATGGACGTGATCTGGCGCGTGGACATCAGGTTAATATCGGTGAAGCCATTGGTGTGATGGCGGCGCAGTCAATTGGTGAACCGGGTACCCAGTTGACTATGCGTACTTTCCATATCGGTGGTGCTGCCAGTCGTGCGGCCACGGTGAACAATGTACAGGTCAAGAATACCGGCGCCATCAAGTTGCACAACATCAAGACCGTGGCTAACAAGGAAAGCCACCTGGTGGCGGTATCCCGTTCCGGTGAGATCGGCGTTGTTGACGAACATGGGCGCGAGCGTGAACGCTACAAGATTCCGTACGGCGCCGTTATTGTCACCCATGATGGTGAAGCGGTTAGCGGTGGTCAGATTGTGGCCAACTGGGACCCACACACCCACCCGATTGTGACCGAGGTTGCAGGTACGGTACGTTTTGCTGACTTCATGGACGGCGTGACCGTGCAGAAGCAGACCGACGAGATCACCGGTCTGACCAGCCTGGTGGTCACAGATCCGAAACAGCGTGGTTCTGCCGGCAAGGATCTGCGTCCCCTGGTGCAACTGCTGGACGCGTCCGGTGAAGAATTGAAACTGCCTGGCACGGATGTACCGGCACATTATTTCCTGCCGGCCGAGGCCATCGTCGCACTGGATGACGGTGCGCAGGTCGAGGTGGGCGACGTGGTTGCCCGCATCCCGCAGGAATCCTCCAAGACCCGCGATATCACCGGTGGTCTGCCACGGGTGGCCGACCTGTTCGAAGCGCGCAAACCCAAGGACCCGGCCATCATGGCGGAGATTTCCGGTACGGTCGGTTTCGGCAAGGAAACCAAGGGCAAGCAGCGCCTGATGATTGTGCCAACCGGCGACGCTGAAAATTACGAGGAATTGATTCCCAAGTGGCGCCATATTTCGATATTCGAGGGCGAGCAGGTAGCAAAGGGTGAAATGTTGGCCGATGGTGAGCCAAGCCCGCACGATATTCTGCGCTTGCTGGGTACTACTGTGATGGCAGAGTATCTGGTCAAGGAAATTCAGGACGTGTACCGCCTGCAGGGCGTGGGCATCAACGACAAGCACATCGAGGTCATTATTCGCCAGATGCTGCGCAAGGTCGAAATTGTCAAACCGGGTGATTCAAATTTCCTCAAGGGTGAGCAGGCCGACAAGGCGCGCATGCTGGACGAGAACGACCGCCTGGTCAGGGCCGGCAAGGAACCGGCACAGTGGAATCCGATGTTGCTGGGTATTACCAAGGCATCGCTGGCTACCGA
This sequence comes from uncultured Thiohalobacter sp., assembly GCA_964634485.1. Classification (GTDB taxonomy): domain Bacteria; phylum Pseudomonadota; class Gammaproteobacteria; order DSM-19610; family DSM-19610; genus Thiogranum. The sequence goes on from CAZWJB010000021.1 coordinate 10,707, forward strand.
GTCATTTGTTTCGGCGGCCTCGTTCCAGGAAACCACGCGCGTGCTGACCGAGGCGGCAGTACGCGGCTTGCGCGACGGTTTGCGTGGTTTGAAGGAAAACGTGATTGTGGGGCGCCTGATTCCCGCCGGAACCGGTCTCGCGCATCACCAGGAAAGGCGTCGCCAGCGCCAGGGAATCACCCTGGAAGATATACAGGAATCCATGCCTGTGGAAACACCTTCCGAGGACGACGCGACGGCTCATGCGACAGAGGGTTGACGTTTGCTTGAGGGGTCATAGGGGGCGCGTGTAAACCCCCGCTGTCGCCGTAGAATTCCCTTGACAGGTTCAGGTGGAATACCTACAATGCGCCTCCTTCGACAGGCCGGGTAACCCGGCCTGTCGTTTGTTTTCAGTACTTTATAAAATTTTCAGCACCCCTGAGTGATTGAGGGTGGAGTAACGACTGATGGCAACGATTAACCAGCTGGTGCGCAAGCCGCGCTCGCGCAAACAGGCGAAAAGTAACGTTCCGGCGCTAGAGGCATGTCCTCAGAAACGCGGGGTGTGTACGCGCGTATACACCACAACACCAAAGAAACCGAACTCGGCATTACGCAAGGTGGCGCGTGTCCGGCTGACCAACGGTTTTGAGGTGACTACCTATATTGGTGGTGAAGGACACAACCTGCAGGAACACTCGGTGGTCCTGATCCGCGGCGGTCGTGTCAAGGATTTACCGGGTGTGCGCTATCACACAGTGCGCGGCAACCTGGATACCCAGGGCGTGGAAAGTCGCCGCCAGGGTCGTTCCAAGTACGGTACCAAGCGACCGAAGTCGTAAGGTTTACTGGTTTAGAGAATTCAGGCGAGACGTAGAGTATGTCGAGAAGAAGAGCAGCCGAACGTCGGGAAATCCTTCCTGACCCGAAATTTGGCAATCTGCAGTTGGCCAGGTTTATCAATATGGTGATGAAGTCCGGCAAGAAATCGGTTGCCGAACGTATTATCTACGGTGCGCTGGACCAGATTCAGGAGCGCGGAAACGGCGATCCGGTCGAGGTACTCGACAAGGCGCTGGATAATATACGCCCGACGGTGGAAGTTAAATCACGACGCGTTGGCGGCGCCACCTACCAGGTGCCGATTGAAGTACGGCCGACACGTCGCACCACCCTGGCGATGCGCTGGGTGATTGACGCAGCGCGCAAGCGCAGTGAAAAGTCCATGGCGCTGCGCCTGGCAGGTGAGTTGATGGACGCGTCTGAAAGTCGCGGCTCGGCCGTCAAAAAGAAAGAAGATACCCATCGCATGGCGGAGGCCAACAAGGCATTCGCTCACTATCGCTGGTAGAGAGCAGGACTGTTAGGGAATAGGAAACACGGCAAGTGGCACGCAAGACTCCAATTAATCGTTACCGGAATATCGGCATCATGGCGCATATTGATGCCGGCAAGACGACGACGACCGAGCGCGTGCTGTATTACACCGGCATTTCCCACAAGATCGGCGAGGTGCATGACGGTGCCGCGACCATGGACTGGATGGAGCAGGAGCAGGAGCGTGGTATAACCATCACCTCCGCTGCGACGACCTGTTTCTGGCAGGGTATGGACCAGCAATACGAGCAGCACCGCATTAACATTATAGATACCCCCGGTCACGTGGATTTCACGATCGAGGTAGAGCGCTCACTGCGCGTACTCGACGGTGCAGTAGCGGTGTTCTGTGCAGTGGGTGGCGTCGAGCCCCAGTCCGAGACGGTGTGGCGCCAGGGTAACAGGTACCACGTGCCGCGCATGGCCTTCGTCAACAAGATGGATCGTGCCGGTGCCGATTTTTTGCGCGTGGTGGAGCAGATCAGGGAACGCCTCTGCGCCAACCCGGTGCCGCTGCAGATGGCTATCGGTGCGGAAGAAAAATTCGCCGGTGTAGTCGATCTGGTGCGCATGCAGGCCATCTACTGGAATGAAGATGACATGGGTGTCACCTACGAAGCCAAAGCGATACCGGAAGACATGCAGGCGCTTTGCCGGAAGTGGCGCGAAAACATGGTCGAGGCAGCAGCCGAAGCCAGTGAAGAACTGATGGAAAAATACCTTGAGGAAGGAGATCTCAGTGAAGCCGAGATCCGCCAGGGTATCCGTAAACGCACACTGACCAACGAAATTGTGCCTACGCTATGCGGTTCTGCGTTCAAGAACAAGGGTGTGCAGGCCATGCTCGACGCCGTTATCGACTATATGCCGTCACCGGCCGATGTGCCGCCGGTCACGGGTATTCTCGATGACAAGGACGAAACCGTGGGTACGCGTGCGGCTGACGACGACGCCCCGTTTGCGGCGCTGGCGTTCAAGATTGCCACCGATCCTTTTGTCGGTACGCTGACCTTTTTCCGCGTTTACTCCGGCAAGCTGAATTCCGGTGATACCGTATACAATCCCGTCAAGGGCAAGAAGGAGCGTGTAGGCCGCATCGTGCAGATGCATTCCAACTCCCGCGAGGAGATCAAGGAAGTGCTCGCCGGTGATATCGCTGCCGCCATCGGCCTGAAGGACGTAACCACCGGTGACACGCTGTGTGCGCTGGACAACGTGATTACCCTGGAGCGCATGGATTTCCCCGAGCCGGTTATCTCGGTGGCGGTCGAGCCGAGGACCAAGAGCGACCAGGAAAAGATGGGCATCGCCCTGGGCAAACTGGCGCAGGAAGATCCGTCTTTCCGCGTACACACCGATGAAGAATCCGGTCAGACCATTATTTCCGGTATGGGTGAGCTGCATCTGGACATTATTGTCGATCGTATGAAGCGCGAATTCGGCGTCGAGGCCAACGTGGGAGCCCCCCAGGTCGCCTACCGTGAGACCATCCGCAAAACTGTGGAAAAGGCCGTAGGCAAGTTTGTGCGGCAGTCCGGTGGCCGCGGTCAGTACGGTCATGTAGTGCTCAGACTGGAGCCGCAGGAGCCGGGTACCGGCTATGAATTCGTCAACGAGATCGTTGGTGGCGTGGTGCCGCGTGAATATATCAATGCGGTTGACAAGGGCATCCAGGAACAGATGGAAGGCGGCGTACTGGCCGGTTATCCGGTTGTGGACGTCAAGGTTGCCCTGTACGACGGCTCCTATCACGATGTCGACTCCTCGGAAATGGCGTTCAAGATTGCCGGTTCCATGGGTTTCCGAAAGGGTGCACTCACGGGTGGCGCGGTGCTGCTCGAGCCGGTAATGAATGTTGAAGTGGTTACCCCGGAAGAAAACATGGGTG
>CAZWJB010000022.1:0-13916 GCA_964634485.1 uncultured Thiohalobacter sp.
AAATATTTGCGGATGCGCACGCGCTTGACGTATCGATCCGCCGCAAGGTCAAGCTGGTGTTCGATGAGCTGCTGGCCAATGTGATTGCCTATGCCTGGCCGGACAGCCCGGTCGGTGCCATTGAAGCAGAGTTGAAACTGGCGCGCGGGGAGCTCGTCATTACGCTGGCCGATGACGGTGCACCCTTCAACCCGCTGCAGGCCTCCTGGCCGGATGTGCACAGGCCGCTCGCTGAGCGCAAACCCGGCGGGCTGGGCATTCACCTGACGCGTGAGTTGATGGATGAATTGTCGTACCAGCGCAAAGCCGGGCAGAATATCGTTACCCTGAGAACCCGGCTCGACGTGACCTGACTCAACCTGCAGGAGAAATAGTCAAGGAAGGTCTGAATAATTCATCTTTCGTCATGCCGGGGGCCACGTCTGCCATCTTGGCAGCGGGCAGTGCATCGAGTACAATCTTGCCGCTTCCGGCGCCATCTTTCCGGCGCGAAGCTGCCTGACGGTGTCAGGGTATAAAATAACCAGTTCGGCGGCGGAGGTTCCCTTGAGTACATTGGCCTTGTTGGCCTTGCAGGACGGCAGCCTGTTTTGGGGTCGGTCGATCGGTTCGGCTGGCCAGACTGTGGGTGAAGTTGTCTTCAATACGGCGATGACCGGCTACCAGGAGATCCTCACGGACCCCTCCTATGCGCGCCAGCTGGTCACTCTGACCTATCCCCATATCGGTAACACGGGGGTCAACGAAGACGACGAAGAATCCGACAAAATCCAGAGTGCCGGCCTGATCATCCGCGATCTGCCGCTGCAACCCAGCAGTTTTCGCAGCGAAAAGCCGCTCGACCAGTATCTTCGCGAGCAGGACGTGGTCGCCATCGCCGATATCGATACCCGCCGCCTGACGCGCATCCTGCGCGAGAAGGGTGCCCAGAACGGCTGCCTGGTGGCCGGCGAGCAGATCGATGAAAACGCGGCCGTCGAGGCGGCGCGGGCTTTCCCGGGTCTGAAAGGCATGGACCTCGCCAAAGAGGTCACCACCGGGACACCTTATGAGTGGGCGCAGGGCAGCTGGACGCTGGAGGATGGCCTGCCGGGTGCGCCGCATCCCATCGAGGAAAAACTGCCGTATCACGTGGTGGCCTGCGACTACGGCGTCAAGCGCAACATCCTGCGCATGCTGGTGGATCGTGGCTGCCGCCTGACGGTGGTGCCGGCACAGACACCGGCCGCCGAAATCATGAAGCTCAGTCCCGACGGCGTATTCCTGTCCAACGGCCCGGGTGACCCGGAACCCTGTGATTACGCCATTGCGGCTATCCGGGAAATCGTCGCCACCGGTGTGCCGGTGTTTGGCATCTGCCTGGGGCACCAGTTGCTGTCGCTGGCCAGCGGTGCGCAGACCGTGAAGATGAAATTCGGTCATCACGGCGCCAATCACCCGGTACAGGACCTGGATTCCGGTGAAGTCATGATCACCAGCCAGAACCACGGTTTTGCAGTGGACGAGCACAATCTGCCCGACACGCTGCGCGCCACGCACCGCTCGCTGTTCGATGGCTCCCTGCAGGGTGTGCATCGCACGGATAAACCGGCGTTCAGTTTTCAGGGGCACCCGGAAGCCAGCCCGGGCCCACACGATGTTGCACCGTTATTCGATCATTTTATTGAACTGATAGAGTCGACCGGAAGCGGTTATATAACGAAAAATACTCATGCCAAAAAGAACTGATATTGAAAGTATCCTGATCATAGGCGCCGGCCCGATTGTTATCGGTCAGGCCTGCGAGTTCGACTATTCAGGTGCACAGGCCTGCAAGGCGCTCCGGGAAGAAGGTTTCCGGGTGGTCCTGGTGAATTCCAATCCGGCCACCATCATGACCGATCCGAACAGTGCCGATGCGACCTATATCGAACCGGTTACCTGGGAAACGGTGGCCCGTATTATCGAAAAGGAACGCCCCGATGCCCTGTTGCCGACCATGGGTGGCCAGACGGCGCTGAACTGTGCGCTGGACCTGGCGCGAGAGGGGGTGCTGGAAAAATTTAACGTGGAAATGATCGGTGCGAAACGCGAGGCGATCGACAAGGCCGAGGACCGCGACCAGTTCCGCGAGGCGATGCTGAAGATCGGCCTGGATATGCCGCGCGCGGCAGTAGCGCACAGCATGGAGGAAGCGCTGCAGGTGCAGGCGCAGGTCGGTTATCCCACCGTTATCCGTCCTTCCTTCACCATGGGCGGCAGCGGCGGCGGTATTGCCTACAACCGGGAAGAGTTCCTGGAAATCTGCGAGCGCGGACTGGAACTGTCACCCACCAGCGAATTGCTGGTCGAGGAATCGATCCTCGGCTGGAAAGAATACGAAATGGAAGTGGTGCGTGATCACAAGGATAACTGCATCATCATCTGTTCGATCGAAAACCTGGACCCGATGGGCATACACACCGGCGACTCGATCACAGTAGCGCCCGCGCAGACGCTGACGGACAAGGAATACCAGATCATGCGCGATGCGTCGCTGGCGGTGTTGCGCGAGATCGGTGTCGATACCGGCGGTTCCAACGTACAGTTCGCCATTAACCCGGCGGACGGGCACATGATCATTATCGAAATGAACCCGCGCGTGTCACGCTCGTCGGCGCTGGCCTCCAAGGCCACCGGTTTCCCGATTGCCAAGGTGGCGGCCAAGCTGGCGGTGGGCTATACGCTGGACGAATTGAAAAATGAAATAACAGGTGGCGCGACCCCGGCATCGTTTGAACCTGCGATTGATTATGTAGTGACCAAGATTCCCCGCTTTACTTTCGAAAAATTCCCCAAGGCGGAAAACCGGTTGACGACACAGATGAAATCGGTAGGCGAAGTTATGGCCATCGGGCGCACCTTCCAGGAATCCCTGCACAAGGCGTTGCGCGGCATGGAAACCGGCATTGATGGTTTTGATGAAATGGTAGACCCGGCTCAGACGAATGCGCTGGACATCCTGCGCCGGGAGTTGCGCGAAGCAGGCGCCGACCGGATCCTGTACCTGGCGGACGCTTTCCGTGCCGGCCTGGATCTGGCGGAGATTCACGCGCTGACACGGATCGACCCATGGTTCCTGGTGCAGATAGAGGAACTGTTACAGATCGAGGTGGAGGTACGCGACCAGAGTGTCAGCGGGCTGAACGCAGACCGCGTGCGGTATCTGAAGCGCAAGGGTTTTTCGGACCGGCGCCTGGCGACGTTGCTGGGAATCGATGAATCGGCGTTCCGCGAGCTGCGTCATGAATTCGGGGTACGTCCGGTGTACAAGCGTGTGGATACCTGCGCGGCCGAGTTTGCTACCCATACCGCCTATCTGTATTCCACCTATGAAGAGGAATGCGAGGCGGAACCGAACGACAGTCAGAAGATCATGGTGCTGGGCGGTGGACCCAATCGCATCGGCCAGGGCATCGAGTTCGATTACTGCTGTGTGCATGCCGCGATGGCGATGCGCGAGGATGGTTACGAAACCATCATGGTCAACTGCAACCCGGAGACGGTGTCCACGGATTACGATACCTCGGATCGTCTCTACTTTGAACCGCTGACACTGGAGGACGTGCTCGAAGTCATACACAAGGAGCAACCGAAAGGTGTCATCGTACAATACGGTGGCCAGACGCCGCTGAAACTTGCGCGCGCACTGGAAGAGGCGGGTGCACCCATTATCGGTACCACGCCGGATTCCATCGACCTCGCAGAAGATCGCGAGCGCTTCCAGCAGATGATTCAGAAACTGGGCCTGTTGCAGCCACCCAACCGCACCGCGCGCAGTGTCGAGGCGGCCATAACACTGGCTGTTGAGATTGGCTATCCGCTGGTGGTGCGCCCGTCGTATGTGCTGGGTGGCCGGGCTATGGAGATCGTCTATAACGAAGACGATCTGCGTACCTACATGCGAGAAGCCGTCAGCGTATCCAATGATTCGCCGGTGTTGCTGGATCTTTTCCTGGATGACGCTATCGAAGTGGACGTTGATGCGATCTGCGATGGAGAGAATGTGCTGATCGGTGGCATCATGGAGCATATCGAGCAGGCCGGTGTGCACTCGGGCGATTCGGCCTGCTCGCTGCCGGCCTACAGTCTCAGCCAGGAAATCCAGGACCGTTTACGCGTGCAGATGAAGGCCATGGCAAGGGCGCTGAATGTTGTCGGTTTGATGAATGCCCAGTTCGCGATCAAGGAAGATGACATCTATGTGCTTGAAGTGAATCCGCGTGCTTCGCGTACCGTGCCCTTCGTCTCCAAGGCGACCGGTTTGCCGCTGGCAAAAATCGCAGCGCGCTGCATGGCCGGCACATCACTGGTGGAACAGGGTATGACCGCGGAACGTATACCGAAGTATTTCTCGGTGAAAGAGGCGGTATTCCCGTTTGTCAAATTTCCCGGAGTGGATACCCTGCTGGGACCGGAAATGAAATCCACGGGCGAAGTCATGGGTGTCGGGCGCAGTTTTGGTGAGGCCTTTGCCAGGGCGCAACTGGGTGCCGGTGAAGTTCTGCCGCGTTTCGGCAAGGTGTTTATCAGTGTCCGCAAGGCTGACAAGGACGCCGCCGTGCTAGTGGGTGCCGAACTGGTGAAACAGGGCTTCACTGTCGTGGCAACGCGGGGTACGGCCGCAGCGATGAGTGCTGCCGGTATTACCTGCGAACTTGTCAACAAGGTAGCTGAAGGCCGGCCGCACGTAGTGGATATGATCAAGAACGAGCAGATCGCGCTTATCGTCAATACCACTTCAGGAAAACAGGCAATTGCTGATTCGTACACCATTCGCGGTGCGGCGCTGCAGCACAAGGTGCCGTACAGCACAACCATATCCCACGCCTATGCGACCAGTCTTGCCCTTTCCTGCATGGATTCGCCGACGGTACAACGGTTACAGGATTTACATCAGGAGCAGGTGGCATGAGCAAAGTTCCATTGACCAGGCGCGGTGCAGAAAAGCTGCAGACGGAGTTGCAGCAGCTGAAGACGGTTGATCGCCCGCGTATCATCAAGGCGATTGCCGAAGCCCGTGCGCATGGTGACCTGAAAGAAAATGCCGAGTATCACGCGGCCCGGGAACAGCAGAGTTTTGCGGAAGGCCGCATCAAGGAAATCGAAGGCAAGCTTTCGCACGCCCATGTTATAGATGTCACCAGCCTGGATGCAGGCGGAAAAGTAGTGTTCGGCGCTACCGTGGATCTGCTTGACGAAGATACCGGCGATGAAGTTACCTACCAGATTGTTGGTGAGGATGAAGCGGATATCAAGGCCGGCCTGATTTCCGTGGGCTCACCCATTGCCCGGGCCCTGATCGGTAAGGACGAGGGTGATGTCGCCACGGTAGCCGCCCCGGGTGGCGAAAGAAACCTGGAAATCGTTGAGGTCCGCTATCAGTAGCCGCCTGGTCGGCGAACGCATTCTGCTGACACTGTGGGTCGGCGGTCTGTGGACCGTTGGTTATATCGTTGCACCTGCATTGTTCGCCAATCTCGATGATCGTGCCCAGGCGGGTACCCTGGCCGGTGTCATGTTCGGAATCATGGCCAGGATCGGTCTGTTCTGCGCAGTATTTCTGCTGGTGTCCAACCAGGTCCGCAATCCCCGGCACCGTCTGAACTGGCGGGCGCTGGTGCTGTTGACGATGCTGGTGTTGACACTTGCCGGACATTTTCTGCTGGCGCCCATGATCGCTGACATGCGGCTGGCCGGCGCCAGCGAGCAGACGGAGTTCGCGCGCTTGCACGGGGCGGCAGCTGTGGGTTACCTGATCACCAGCCTGTTGGGCCTGGTGCTGGTCGTGGTTCCCGTACAGACACCTGACCAAACGTAGGTTGGGCTGAGCGCAGCGAAGCCCAAAACAAACGCATTGCCCATACCAGGCGGCCGAATGGCGTGCAGGTGGCCTGGAGATATGGCCAGGGCTATTCGCGGCGGCCCGTTGGGCTTCGCTGCGCTCAGCACCAACCTACGGTTTTAATCGGCCGAAGGGCCGATCGATCCGGCTTTAGCCGGTGGAGTATTCACCAAAGGCACCCGATTTATAACAGACGTATGGCATGCATGTACTAACGGTATTATTGATACTGCCACTACTGGGTGCGGTTTTACTGGCGTTTCTGCCTGATCGCCACCCGAAACTGATTCGTTCGATCGCGATAGCGTTCGCCGCTGCTGCGCTGATCCTGTCCTGGGGGCTGATCAGTCAGTTTGATCTCACTACGGCTGACCTGCAGTTCAGCCTGATCGTGCCCTGGAACCCGCGTCTCGGTACCTCCTTTGCGCTGGGTGTCGACGGCTTTTCCTTCCCGATGATATTGCTCGCTACCCTGCTGTGTTTCCTGGCCATCCTTGCCTCAGCCGGTATACGCGAACGCGTAAAAGGCTATTACATGGTGATGCTGGTGCTGGAGTCCGCCATGCTTGGTGTGTTCATGGCGCAGGACTGGGCCCTGTTCTACCTGTTCTGGGAACTCACGCTGATCCCGCTGTTTTTCCTGATCGACCGCTGGGGTGGTAAGCGCAAGCACCAGGCATCGCTCAATTTCGTGCTCTATACCATGGGCGGTTCCGTGTTCATGCTCATCAGCCTGCTGGTGGTGTTCGATGCCATCCCCGGGCATTCCTTTTATATGAAGGACGTTGCGAACGGTGCCCTGGAACTGTCGCGGGACACCCAGGTGCTTATTTTCCTGGGTTTCCTGGTTGGCTTTGGCGTCAAGATGCCCATCTTTCCCCTGCACGGCTGGTTACCGCTGGTGCATGTGGAGGCACCCAGTCCGGTCAGTATCCTGTTGTCGGGTGTGCTGCTGAAAATGGGGTCCTATGGACTGATCCGGGCGGCCACCATGTTGCCGGAAGCGGTGCTGGCGTTACAGGATCTGCTGGTGGGTCTGGCCCTGTTCAGCCTGATCTACGGGGGGCTGCTGGCGTGGCGGCAGACCGACATGAAGGCCATGATTGCCTACTCGTCCATCAGTCATATGGGCATTGTGCTGCTGGGGATTGCGGCCATGAATGTGGCCGGGCTGAGTGGTGCTGTGATGCAAATGGTGGCGCACGGCCTGGTGGCCGGTGCGCTGTTCCTGCTGATTGGTCTGCTGTATGAACGCACCGGCACGCGTGATATCAATCATTACAGTTCACTGATCCAGGTGACACCGCGCTTCGCCTTTTTTACATCGCTGGCGCTGCTGGCCGGCATGGGGATTCCCGGTACGGCCGGTTTTATCGCCGAGTTGCACGTCATGATCGGCGGTTTCGAGCGCTGGGGCTGGGTGGTACTGCTGGTCAGTATCGGCATGTTGATCAGCGCAGCCTACGCAGTGCGCACCATTGGGCGCCTGTTCACCGGCCCGGTGCGACCGGACATGTGCGAGGTGCAGGACCTGCGTGCGACGGAGATGGCAGCAGCCGGCGTACTGTCCCTGGGTATCGTGGCCATCGGTATCGCGCCGGGTGAGTTACTGGCCATGATGTCGGCTTCGGTGACACGACTCAGCGACCTGTTCGCGGGGGTTTAGCAGATGTCCGATAAAGCCGCCGACTGTGAACTGCGAACCCGCCTGCAACAGGCGATCGAACATCTGGGACACGTGTTGCCCGGTCAGGCGGCGATCCGTGACTTTGTGCATCACAATACCCTGCACGGGTACGAACACCTGGCATTTCCCGAAGCCCTGGAGGCGGCATACCGAATGACGGGTGCCAGCGGCTACCTGCCAGACGAAGAATTCAGAACGCTGTATGCGCAGGGGCGCATTGAACTGGCAGACCTGCAGGCGGTGCTGCGCGAAACCGGTGAGCTGAAGGTGGGCGATAACATATTCAGGTACGGTGAACGCGATGTGCGCCGGGAAGATATTTATCTTGCCACGTTGTTGCATGCGTTCAGACCGGTAACAGGCGGCCAGCTGAGCTGGCAGATCGAGGAGATGGACGCCTTCCGTGCCATACAGTCCGATGTCGATCCGCAAACATGCGAGCGCTTGCTTGCGGCAGCCGTTGAGGATGGCAAATGCAGCGAGGCCGACGCGGTCGATGATCTCTGGAAAGCCTGTCTGCACGTGCTGGGCCTGGACCATTTCATTCTCCACCCCGAGGACCTGCTTGACCTGACCCCCGAACAGGCAGAACACATGTTGTCCGACCTGGTGCCGGATGACGACCACCCGGAAGGGCAGCCGGTGATGGACAGCCTGATACTGAAAGAAGCCGGGCAGCAGCTGGACGAATTATTCGCCAGGGTCGGTGACGAGCTGACGCTTGAGGGCATGTTAAAGCTGCTGACCGGTCAGGACCTGCTGGAAGAGATACGTCCACTGTTGATCCGTTACCTGGCCTCGTTCCTGGACCAGGGTTTTGCCGCCTGGAATGATCCTGACCGGTCGCAGGGCCTGTATGCCGTGTGGCGGAGCAGTGCAGCAACAGACCTGGCCTGGATATTTGAAGACCTGCCGGACTGGGCGGACAGTCTCGATGCGCTCCCGGAAGACGCCTTCGATACGGTGGTGATCGAGCTGAAATGGCTGGGTCTGCCGGAAGACAGGTGGGATGCCTACCTGCAGCGTCTGGCACTCGAACTGCCCGGCTGGTCGGGTATGTTCCTGTGGCGTCACCAGCGTCCGGGCTATGAGGGACTGGATGACGTGCGGGTCGATATGATGGACTACCTGGCAGTCAGGCTGGTACTGGAACGCCTGTATGCGCAGAAACTGTGCCGGGATCTGTGGCAGATCGAGGCCAGCCTGGACGTGATCCGCTGGTACCTGCGCCGGCACCTGCCCGAGTTCATGGTGCGCTATACCTTTTACAGCCAGCGCCTGCCGGAATACCTGGCGACCCTGGCGCAACGGCAGCTCAACTGTTCGGACGCCTGTCGCATCGATGAGCAGCAGTGGCTGCACCTCGCGCACCTGATCTGGACCTGGAAGCGCAGCCCGGCGTCGGACAAACCGGAAGGCTACACGGTATTCAGCAGTGCCTGGCCGCTGTTCAGGATGATGCAGCATCTGGGCCTGAGTGGTGCTGCGGTGCGTATCCTGAATGTTGCCCAGGTGGATATGATCTTTGACTGTATGGAAACGGTTGGCGAACAGCACGCCGGCTACCTGTGGTTACAGGCCTATGAACGGCACTACCGTGAGCAGCTGTTCAGCGCCATCACCGCCAACCACGGACGCGGTCGTTGGCAGACGCGTCCCGTGCGTGCCGACGCGCAGATCGTATTCTGTATGGATGACCGCGAAGAGGGTATACGTCGCCACCTGGAAGAACACAACCCGGCTATCGAAACGCTGGGTGCAGCCGGGTTTTTCGGTGTACCCATCAACTGGCTCGGTATCGATGACGAACGGGTGACTGCATTGTGCCCGGTCGTGGTGGTACCGGCGCATGAAGTGCGCGAAAAGGTACGGCCGGGTCACGAAGCCAGCCTGCGCAGGCACGACAAACGTCGTTCCCTGCGCCTGAAATTCAAGCGTCTGGTCTACCAGGGGACACGTCGTAACCTGTTGTCATCGGCGCTGCTGATTCTGTTGGCAGCACCGGCAGCGCTGCTGGTATTACTGGCGAAAGTGATTACACCCTTGCCGGCCGGTCGCTGGAGTGAACGGCTGCGTACGCGCTTTGACGGTTCGGTCCCGACGGCTGTTTCTGTCTCCACCGAACACCCCGAACAGGATGCGACGCCCGAGCATCCGCGTCCCGGCTTTACCGACAACGAGCAGGCGGACCGGGTGCAGGGCTTTTTGCGCAACGTCGGCCTGCAGCAGGACTTTGCGCCACTGGTGGTGATGATGGGCCACGGCTCTTCCAGCCAGAACAACCCGCACCTGGCAGCCTACGATTGCGGTGCCTGCAGCGGCAAGCACGGCGGACCGAACGCGCGCGCCTTTGCCGCCATGGCGAACCGCCCCGAAATCCGCGCTATCCTGCGCGAACGCGGCATCGACCTGCCGGACGATACCTGGGTGCTGGGTGCTGAACACGACACCTGCAACGAATCCATCACCTGGTATGACAGCGATGCGCTGCCGGAACAGTTGCAGGAAAACTTTATGCGGCTGAAACAGGACCTGGCGGTAGCCACCCTGGGCTCGGCCCATGAACGCTGCCGGCGTTTTGCATCGGCGCCGGTTAACCCGACACTGGCACAGGCCCGCCGGCACATCGCTGAACGTGCCCGCGATTTCAGTCAGGCGCGGCCCGAGCTGGGTCACGCGACCAATGCAGCGGCGATTGTCGGTCGCCGTTCGGTCAGCCAGGGTGCTTTTTTCGATCGCCGTGTGTTCCTGATCTCCTATGATCCGGACCAGGACCCGACCGGTGAGGTGCTGGAAGCAATCCTGCTGGCGGTGGGGCCGGTGGCCGCGGGTATCAACCTGGAATACTACTTCTCGACGGTCAACAACGAGCAGTACGGTTGCGGTTCCAAGGTCACCCACAATGTTGCCGGCCTGCTGGGTGTCATGCAGGGTGCGAGCAGTGACCTGCGTACCGGTCTGCCCAGGCAGATGGTCGAGATCCACGAGGCCATGCGCCTGCAGCTTCTGGTCGAAGTCCGCACAGAGATACTGACAGAAATCTATCAACGTCAGCCCATGTTGCAGGAGTTGATCAGTAACGGCTGGTTGTTGTTGAGTGCAAAGGACCCGCACAGTAGTGTGATCAGTGTGTTCAAACCGGAACAGGGGTTTGTTCCCTGGCAAGGCAACAGCAAAACCTTGCCCGGCGTGGCCTGCTCGACGGACTGGTACCGCGGACACAGGGATCCCCTGCCACCGGCGCTGATAGATAACCCGACCGACAGGGTGGCCGGTCATGGTTGAGATGATCGTATGGCTGATACCGGTGTTGCCGCTGCTGGCCGTGCTCTGGGTTGCCGGCGGCTATATTGCGGGAACCAACCGGGGCGAAGCCGGTGAGGTGAAAACCCGTCGCATCGTGATCGGCTGTTCGCTGCTGTCTTTGCTTATGCTGCTGGCGCTCGATGGCCTGATCCTGCAACAGGGCAGTCTGCCCGGTTATGTGCACAGCGCGTTCTGGTTCAACAGTGGCAATCTGCAGGTCAACATCAGCTTTCTGCTGGATGGCCTGGGGCTGGTGATGACGCACCTGGTGTTGCTGGTGTCGTTATTGACGCTGCGCTTTTCCGTCAACTACCTGCACCGTGAAGCGGGCTACCAGCGCTACTTCATGATCATGAGCCTTTTTACCAGCGCCATGCTGCTGATTGTCATGGCGGGTAACACGGTGCTGTTGTTCGTGGGCTGGGAACTGGCCGGGGTGAGTTCCTACCTGCTGATCGCCTATTCATTCGAACGTCCCGCAGCGGCCGGCAATGCCACGCGCGCCTTTGTCACCAACCGGGTTGGCGATGCCGGCCTGATAGCGGCCATCGTCATGTCATTCCTGTGGGTCGACAGCACCGAGTGGCCGGTGCTGTTTCACGGTGCGGCCTCGCTGGACAAGTTGTACATCGGGCTGGTGGTGAGCGCGTTGTTGCTGGCAGCCATGGCCAAGTCGGCACAGGTGCCCTTTATTCCCTGGGTCGCACGCGCGCTGGAAGGACCGACACCCTCGAGTGCCATCTTCTACGGCGCGTTGCTGGTACACGCGGGTGTGTACCTGCTGATACGCATGCAACCGCTGCTGGTGCATACGCCCGAGCTGATGTGGATGATCACACTGGCCGGTGGCGCCACCGCGTTTTACGGTCTGATCGGTGGCTTTGTACAGACCGACGTCAAGAGTGCCCTGATGTTCTCGACCAGCGCACACACCGGTCTCATGTTCATGGCCTGCGGGCTGGGGTGGTTCGAACTGGCCAGCTGGTACCTGGTGGCGCACGTGATCTGGCGCGCCTTCCAGTTTCTCAATGCGCCCGCCATGATGCACCTGGTGAACCGGAGTCCACGGCCGGTGCCGCGCTGGTTCCGGCGCCGGCGCTGGCTGTATACCGCGGCGTTGCAGCGTTTCTGGATAGAACACCTGGCTGACTGGTTGCTGGTCAGGCCCACCGAGGCGCTGGCACGCGATACCCAGGCTTTCGATCAACAGGTGGTGAACCGCCTGGTAGGGCTGCCGGGCTCGATCGGCGCGGTTTCCTCGCTGGCGCAGTGGGAAAAGCAGAAGCACGCCCGCAGCATGCAGCTCGACGGTGACTCCGGTGATATCGGCAAGGGGCAGGGTGCTGCCGGCAAGCTGATGGAATGGATCGCCTCCCTCCTGCACTGGTTCGAGGAACACCTGGTGCTGAAGGGTGGCGAAGAAGGGATACAACGCGTTCTGCTGCGCATCGGTGCTGTCCTGGTCCGGGTAGATGAACTGCTCAGCCGGCCGCGTTACCTGCTGCTCATGTTGCTGGTGACCTTTGTGGTGATCCTGTAATGGACAGCGCCGGACTGTTCCAGGTGGCCCATTCCGGCTACCCGTTCCTTGCGCTGCTGCAGCTGATTCCGCTGCTGGCCATCGGTCTCATGATCCTGTTGCGCGATACGCGTTTCGGTTTTGCCGTTGCATTGCTGCTGGCCACCGTCGAGCTGCTGGTGGCGATAGATATGTATCACGCGCTGGACATCACACTGCAGAGCCTGCAGTTTGTCGAGCGTGTCGAATTACTCCCGCCGCTGGTGTATCACGCCGCTGCAGACGGCGTGACGGTATTGTTCATGCTGTTGACTGCCTTGTTGACGCTCATGGTCGTGCTGTATTCACGCGTGCGTCGTGTCGCCGGTCTGCCGAGATTCCTGACGGTGATTTTCGCCATAGAAGCATCCCTGCAGAGCCTGTTCGCGACCCAGGACCTGCTGTGGTTTACGCTGATGTCGGCGGTCGAACTTATTATGGTGGGATATGTACTGCGCGGCTGGGCCAACGCGCCGCAGGAAGACATGGCGATGCAGCGCTACCTGCAGTTCATGGGCACCGGACTGGTGTTGTTGTTCGCCGGTGTGTTCCTGCTGGGCTGGAACTACGCGGAGGCCAATGCCGGCGTCTGGTCGTTTGAACTGGACCGGTTGCGCGTCGAGCAGTTGCCGGCCTCGGTCGAGGTGCTGGTATTTTTCCTGCTGTTCTACGGGCTGGCAATTCGCATACCGATGTTTCCCCTGCACGGCTGGCTGCCCTTGATCGCCGAGCACGGCACGGTGGCGGTTGCCGGTGTGTTTCTGCTGGGGTTGAAGACCGGGGTATACGGTCTGCTGCGCTTTGTTTTTCCGCTGGTGCCGGACGCGGTACGGCAATGGAGCGAGTGGGTGGTCGCTTTTGCGGTGACCGGTATTTTCTACGCGGCCCTGCTGGCGCTGATGCAGACCAACCTGCGGCGGCTGCTGGCGTTTGCCGTGGTCAGTCATACCAGTGTGCTGGTAATTGGCCTGTTTACACTCAGCGAGCTTGGATTCCAGGGCGCTATCATGCTGTCAGTCAATTTCGGTCTGGCCACCGCTGCGCTGCTGTTCATGACCGGCTTCGTGTTCCGCCGCACACGTACGCTGTCACTGCCGCGCCTGGGAGGCCTGTTTGATCACATCCCCGTGATCGGCATCGCCTTCCTGGTGGCGGGGCTGTCGATTATCGGTATGCCGGGCACGCCGGGATTCGACGCGGCGCACCTGATGATGGAAGCCTCTATCGAGCGCTTCGGCGCACTGGTCACCATTGCCGCGGCACTGGGCAACGTCGCGGCCGCTGCGTTCCTGCTGTGGGCATTTCAGCGCGCCTTCCTGGCACCGCCGGAGGGCAGTTTAAAGAATAAGGAGATCGAACCTGCCACTGCAATGGAACGTGTGCTGGCGGTGAGCGTTATCGTGATCCTGCTGGGTGCAGGATTTTATTCGGAACCCTGGCTCAAGCTGATTGAATCCTCGCTGGACGGCTTGAATGCAATCTACGCCCAGCACGGTGCCTGA
>CAZWJB010000023.1:0-1987 GCA_964634485.1 uncultured Thiohalobacter sp.
TGATTGAGCAGCACGCCGGTGACCGCAATAACCAGTGTAAATACAGCCGCGCTGATACCCATGTAGCGATGCCACACATAGAAAGAGCGCAGCTTGAAACGTTGTTTTCTACGGTGGTGGCGGGACATCGGATGCCCTTAGTTCAGCGTCCAGATACAGGGCCAGTGCCGCGAGTTTTTTCATGGCGCGGACCGATAATGTAGCACCTGAAATGCCGTCGATATTGCGATCAAGTTGTCGCGATTCGTTGAGTTGAGCCTGCTTGAACTGGTCGGTGAAAAATGGATGTCGAACCTCCCAGCCACGGCTTTCCCGGAAAACCAGTACCTTGATCTGTTCCAGTCGTCCGGCACTGATAACCAGCCCTGCTGTAATCGGTTGATCCTTTCCGACTTCCTCAAGTATCCATGCGCTGCGTTCGCCTGTTTTCCAGTAGCGTATCCGCAGGCTGGGATAACGGTGGCCGAGCAAGGACTTGACCGCATCTTTTCTCTCACCGGTCAGCCAGATAATGCCGGGTTCCGGTACATCACCCGAGAATGCCTGAGAGAGGAAGTCCTCGGGCTCCAGGTAGGTGCCGCGCGCCGGTGAACCTGTATACACAGGGACCAGCAGTAATAGAAGGACGAGTCTCTTGAGCATGTTTCAGCCTGCTACAGCAGGCTCCTGGAAAAAGCAGGGGGCGCAACTGCGCCCCGTGCCCGTATTGTGCCCCAGTAGGGCTAGAACTGGTAGCCGATACCCAGGTTGAAGCCACTGTCATTCTTGTTGCTTCCTTCGTTATCCTGCTGTTGTACATCGGCCTTCAGCACGACATCGGGGTGTGGCCAGTAGTTTACGCCGGCATTGAGCTGTTTTTTCTCGCTGTCGAAGTTGCTGTCTCCGGCCTGGTTATCCCACTGGTTGTAGCGGGCAAATACACCGAAGTTCTGTTCGAAGAGTGAGAACTTGTAGGACGGTTCGATGTAGAAACCTTCCTGTTCATCGGCCCCCACGGATTTGGGCCCACGGCCGTCCAGATCCCACATGGCATACAGGGCACGCAGGCCAAACGGGCCGCGCTCGATGTCGGCATGGGCTTCATACAGCCAGGCATTACCTGCATCCGCATCGTTGCTCTGGGTGATGTCATCCTGGTATTGAACGCTGGCGGCCAGCTCGACACCTGCCACACCGGTCCACTTGATGCGCAACGTTGAAGCCAGGTCGTTAGCATCGGCCATACTGGTTTTTTGCCGGCCCTTACGCATGGCGTAGTTGCTGGACGCGGAGGTGTCCATCCCTTCGTGAACCGAGAAATCATAACTCCAGCCGGGAGTTATTTCGCCGCTGAGGCCGGCGCCGCCGACCCACCAGGTGGTGGGGATAATGTTCTTCTCAATCGGGTTGCGTTCTACGCCGTAGAAAGTGGCGGGTTCATGGGTTGCGTTCAGAATGCCGACCGGCACCAGGAACAGGCCGGCCCTGGCTTGCTGGGTCTGGGTGATGTCGTATTCGATGTAGGCCTGTTCCAGTTCAACATCACCGTTTTTCCCATCACCGGATTCGGCGTGTTCTAGCTCCAGTTCAGAAAAGAAGCGCAGGTTGTCAGTAAACTGGTGACCGAAGAACAGCACAAAGCGGTGGAAGTCGATTTCGTCCTTGCTATCGAGGTTGTTGTAATGCATTTCGCCATAGCCGCCTACCTGGGTATTCTCCATCCAGCGGGAACCGGCAGAGGGGTGTGCGCCAGGCGTGCTGGTTGCCGTATCCTCTACGGCCTCGGCCGTGGCTTCAACTTTTTCGGTATTGGCTTCCTGCCCCGCTTTTAACGCTTCAATTTCGCGTTGCTGTTTCTGGATAATCTCCCACATTTCTTCCTGGCTCGGCATTTTGGCGGCGGCGGCAATGCCATTGCCTGCCAGAAGCAGTGCGGCCAGACAGGTGTTGGAGCAGGTCTTGAATCTCATGCGTGTTTCTTCCCGGTTTCTGAATATCGAACTGGCTG